>DAHVFK010000457.1 GCA_027317055.1 Betaproteobacteria bacterium
TGCTTCCTTTGGTCTTTCCGCTACCCCGCGCACGAGCTGCGCGTCAAGGAGATGGCGAGCCGCATTGCGCCGAAGCTGTTCGTGTCGTGTTCAGTGGACATCGCGCCCAAGTGGGGCGAATACGAGCGCACTGCCGCCACCGTGCTCAATGGCTACATCGGCCCCGTGATGGCGCGCTACCTGGCGAATCTCGCCAAGCGCCTCAAGGGCGCCGGCTACCGCCAGCCACTGCAGATCGCGCAGTGCGGCGGCGGCTCGATCTCGGTCGACAAGGCGATGGGCTCGCCGCTGCTGACGCTGGATTCCGGCCCGGTGTCCGGCGTCACGGGATCGGTCTACCTCGGTTCGCTGATGGGCATCGAGAACATCATCACCACCGACATGGGAGGCACTTCGTTCGACGTCGGCATCGTGCACGGCGGCCGGCCGCAATATTCGTTCGTCTCCAACGTTGCGCAGTACGAGTACTTCCTGCCCAAGGTGGACATCCAGGCGATCGGCTCCGGCGGCGGCTCGCTCGCGCGCGTGGAACCCGCCACGCACACGCTGCACGTGGGTCCCGAATCGGCCGGCGCGGACCCCGGACCGGCTTGCTACGGCAAGGGGGGCGAGATGCCGACCGTCACCGACGCGGACGTGGTGCTCGGCTATATCAACCCGGACAACTTTCTCGGCGGGCGCATGCGGCTCGACCGCGCGAAGGCGGTGGCCGCGGTGCAAAAAGTCGCCGACGGCCTCGGGCTGTCGCTGCACGAGACCGCGAGCGGGATCGCCCGCGTGGCCGAATTCAAGATGGCCGACATCATCCGCAAAATGACGGTCGAAAAGGGCTTCGACCCGCGCGAGTTCACCCTGTTCGCCTTCGGCGGCGCCGGCCCCGCGCATGCGGGCGTGTTCGGCGCCGAGCTCGGGGTGAAGAAGGTGATCATCCCGCAAAAGGAGATCGCCTCGACCTGGTGCGCCTTCGGCGCCGCCTCGGCCAACATGCTGCACGTGCATGAGCTTACCGACATCCAGGCCAGCCCCTTCGGCGCGGCGCGCGTCAACCGCGCGCTCGAGCAGCTCGAGCGCCGCGCGCAGGCACAGATGGACCAGGATGGGGTCGAGCGCTCGCGGCGCCGGCTCGCCTTCTCGCTCGATATGCGTCACCGGGGCCAGATCCACGAGGTCGAAGTGCTGCTGCCCGAGGGCCGCCTGAAAGGCGACTTCGGCGAGAAGCTCGCGGCGCGCTTCTACGCGCGCTACGAGCAGCTCTACGGCAAGGGCTCGTCCTACCGCGGTGCGCGGCTCGAGATCGTCACCCTGCGCCTGCGCGCAAGCGCCGCCACGCCGCGGCCGAAGCTGCCGCGCGCGAAGACGTTGAGCGCGCGCATCGCGCCGCAGGCTAAGCGCGGTCGGCGCGACATCTACTGGCCCGATTTCAAGCGCATCCGGCCCACGCCGATCTACGACGGCGCGCGGCTCAAGCCCGGCAACCGCATCGCCGGCCCGGGCGTGATCGAGACCACCGACACCACGATCGTCGTTTATCCCGGGCGCCGGCTGCGGGTGGACGCGTTCGGCAATTTCGAGATGGACTTCGGGAAATAGGAGCCGACATGCCGAGAGTAAGCGAGATGAAGGGCGCCGCATTCGACGGCAAGGGCATGGGCTACGTGCCGCCGACGACGCTCAAGGTGTCGAACAAGCTCAAGCTCCACACCAAGCGCGCGCGCCGCATCGATCCGATCACCTACGAAGTGGTGCGCCACAGCCTGTGGCACGTGAACGAAGAGCACGGCGCCACCATCCAGCGGTTGTCCGGCTCGCCGGTGGCGATGTACGCGCTCGACCTCAATCCCTCGATCCTGGCCGAGGACGGAGAGTTCGTGTATTTCGGCCCCTACATGCAGTACATGTCCGGGGTCACCGACACCCAGGTGAAGTGGATCCTCGAGTACCGCAGCGACAACCCCGGGATACGGGAGGGCGACATGTTCCTCGCCAACGACCCGTGGGTCGGCGCCGCGCACCAGCAGGACGTGATGCTGATCTGCCCGGTGTTCTGGAAGGGTGAACTTTTCTGCTGGGTCACCAACTGCCTGCACCAGTACGACATCGGCGGCATCACGCCCTCGTCCTTCTGCGGCTCGGCGGAAAACGCGTTCGAGGAAGGAATCCTCATCCCGCCAGTCAAGATCGTCGAGGGGAACGAGATCAGGCGCGACATAGAGGAGCTGTACCTGCGCTCCTCGCGCAAGCCCGAGGCGGTCGCGCTCGACTTCCGCGCCCAGCTCGCCGGCAACCTGACGGCGCGCGACCGGGTGCTCGCGCTGATCAAGCGCTACGGCGCGGACGTGGTCAAGGGCGTGATGAAGAAGATCATGGACAACGCCGAGATCGCCTTTCTCGACAAGCTCAAGCGCCTGCCCGACGGGGTGTGGCGCGAGCGCGCCTACGTCGAATGCTGCCGGCCCGGCGACCGGCGCACGCACCGCGTGTGCCTGACGCTGACCAAGAAGGGCGACCGCCTGGTTTTCGACAACGACGGCACCGCGCCGCAGGACGGGGCGATGAACGCCACCTATTCGGGCTGGCGCGGCTCGATCATGGTGGCGCTCAACCAGCTGCTTTGCTGGGACCAGTATTTCTGCATCGGCGGGGCGCTGCGTCACGTCGAGTTCGATCCCAACCCGGGAACCTTCAACTGCGCCAACTTTCCCGCCTCGGTCTCGACCGCGCCGGTGCAGGCGATGGAGATCTCGCTCTACCCGGCCTACAACGTGCTCTCGAAGATGATCTACGGCGACGCCGAGATGCGCAAGGACATCATGTGCATCGGCGGCACCAGCCAGTGGCCGGCGACGATCTTCCGCGGCACCGACCAGTGGGGCGAGCGCTACGGCTACATCCTGGTGGATCCGATCGGCGGCGCCATCGGGGCGTTCTCGAACGGCGACGGGATCAACACCGGTGGCCAGTCGCGCACGCCGATCTGCAAGCTGCCGAACGTCGAGCACACCGAACAGACTTTCCCGCTGCTGTTCCTGTATCGCAAGGAGGTGGTCGATTCCGGCGGCGCGGGCAAGTGGCGCGGCGGAATGTCGGCCGAGTCGTGCTTTGTGCCGCAC
>DAHVFK010000458.1 GCA_027317055.1 Betaproteobacteria bacterium
TCTCGGCGCTGCGCGCGGCGAACATCATCCTGCCGGCCGGCAGCGTCATCGAGCGGGCCGCGATTGCTGGCCGAGCCCGCGCGCGCCGGCGTGCCACGGATGCCCTGCTTGCGGGAGTGTCCGACGAGCAGGCGGCCAAACTCGACCGACTGCTGGTGCGCGACGCCGCGGTGGACATGACGCCGTTCGTCTGGCTCAAGGCGATGCCGGTCGCCCCGAAGGCGGACCACGTGCGCGAACTGCTCGACCGGTTGCGCCGGGTACGCGACATCGGCCTGCCGGCCGAAATCGCCGCGCAGATCGATGAGCAGCGGCTGCGGCAGTTCGTGCGCGAGGGCCACGCCTCCGACGCCCATCAACTCGGCCGCTATGCCGTACGCCGGCGCCGCGCGATCCTGGTCGCCACAGTCCTCGACCTTGAGGCACGCCTGACCGATGCGGCGCTGGACATGGCCGACAAGCTGATCGGCGGCCTGTTCGCCAAGGCACGCAACGCCACGCGCCGCCGCTACGCGGCCAGCGCCGGCGACGTGGGCCGGCTGATGCGCCTGTTCCATGGCACGATCGACGCGCTGGCCGCGGCACAGGCCGATGAGCGCGACGCCTTCGAGACCGTGGACGAGACGGTCGGCTGGGCGAAGCTGCTGCGTGTGCGCGGCGAGGTCGCGGATCTGGCCAACCTGGCCGAGGAGGATCCGCTGCTCCGAGCCGCCGACCGCTGGAAGACCCTGCACAAGTTCGCGCCCGATCTGATCGAGGCGCTGGAGTTCCGCGCCGCGCGCGCCGGCGACCCGATGCTGGCGGCGCTGCAGCTGCTCATCGACATGAACCGGTCCGCCAAGCGCGAGGTGCCCCCGGACGCGCCCATGCCGTTCCGCAAGGACTGGCGGCGCCTGGTGTCGGAGGGAGGGCAGCCGAACCGGCGCCTCTACGAGACGGCGGTGCTCGCGACGCTGCGCGACAAGCTGCGCTCGGGCGACATCTGGGTCGAGCGTTCGTCGAGCTATCGCCGGTTCGACAGCTACCTCTTACCCTCTCCGGCCGTTCCGGCCGTCGCGGCGGAACTCGGCCTGCCAGTGACGGCCGATGAATGGCTGTCGACCAAGGGCGCCGAGCTCGATCGCCGGCTGAAGCGCTTCGCACGCCGGCTGCAGCGGGGCGAGCTGGAGGGGATCGAATACCGCGATGGTCGCCTGCAGGTGTCGCCGGTCAAAGCGACCGGCACGCCAGAGGGCCGCGCCTTCGCGGACGGGATCGAGGCGATGATGCCGCGCGTACGGATCACCGAGTTGCTGCACGAGGTGAACCGCGCGACCGGCTTCGCGTCCGCCTTCACCAACCTGCGCACCGGCGAGCGCTGCGACGACGGGAACGCGCTGCTCGCCGCGATCCTGGCAGACGCAACCAATCTCGGTCTGGGCCGCATGGCGGCGGCGAGCCACGGCGTCACCCGCGACAAGCTGATCTGGACCGCCGGTGCCTATATCCGCCCCGAGACCTACAAGGCGGCGCTTGCCCGCATCATCGACGCGCACCACGCCTTGCCGATCGCGACGATCTGGGGCGACGGCAGCACCTCGTCCTCGGACCGGCAGTTCTTCCGCTCCGCCAAGCGCGGCGACGCCGCCGGCGAGGTCAATGCGCGCTACGGCCAGGATCCAGGGCTGGGCTTCTATACGCACGTCTCCGACCAGCATGGTCCCTACAGCGCGCGCGTCATGTCGGCGACCAGCCACGAAGCGCCGTACGTGCTCGATGGGCTGATGCATCACGGCACGGCGCTGCGGATCGGCACGCACTACACCGACACCGGCGGCGCGTCCGACCACGTGTTCATCCTTTGCGCCATGTTGGGCTTCCGGTTCTGCCCGCGGCTGCGCGACTTCCCCGACCGCAAGTTCGCCTGCATCGAGCCCGCCGCCACCTACAAGGAGCTGCAGCCGCTGTTCGGGCGGCGCATCCGGACGGACGTCATCCGCGAGCACTGGGACGAGGTGCGGCGCCTGGTTGCGTCGTTGCAGGCGGGCACAGTCCTGCCATCCGCGATGCTGAAGCGGCTGGCGGCATTCCAGCGCCAGAACCAGCTCGACCTCGCCCTGCAGGAGCTGGGCCGGATCGAGCGCACCCTGTTCATGCTGGATTGGCTGGAATCGCCGCAGCTCCGCCAGCTCTGCCAAGCGGGTCTGAACAAGAGCGAGCAGCGCCACGCGCTCGCCCAGGTCATTTGCACCTTCAAGCAGGGGCGCATCGCCGATCGCGGCCAGGACGCGCAGCAGTTCCGCGCCTCGGGCCTGAACCTGGTGATCGCCGCCATCGTCTACTGGAACTCGACCTATCTGGCCGATGCCGTCGATCACCTCCGCAGCGCAAGCCAAGCCGTGTCCGCCGGACTGCTGGCCCATACCTCACCGCTCTCCTGGGAGCACATCGGCTTCTCCGGAGACTTCCTGTGGGACCGAGCCGCCGCTACCGCGGGGCAGCGCCGGCCGCTGAACCTCAGCCGGGAAAGGAGCGCGGCATGAACAGCACAGTGCTGTTCAGGAAACGTTCGCCCTTAGCGTTGTCTGGCTGACAACCGACGCTATGCCCTCATCAGTTGTGACTCCGTTGATTGCGTATATGCGTCTAACAGACGCTCCAAGCGAACGATCATTCCGCGAGCGTGATCCGCTGTCCCATCCCGAGCGGCCTCGGCCACTCGCGTTGCGCATCCATCGCCGCGCGGACGCGCGCCAGCCGCTCGGGCGGAAACGGCGCGGAACGGCGAATGGAGAGGTCAATGTGAATCGATAACTGCTCCATCAGCGCGACACGCCGCGTGTCGCCGGGGCGGAACATCTCCTGCGCGATGTGCATCCGCTTGGCATCCACGGCGAGGATGTGGCTGCGCACCCGCACCTCCTCCTCCGCCGGCACCGGCTGTTCGAGCAGGCTGTGCGTCTCCAAGGTGAAAGTGGAGAAATCGGTTGCCTGGCGGTAGTCGTCGCCGAGGCCGATGCCGTCGTACAGCCGGTCGATCGCGTGATCGAAGATCACCACAGCGTATGCCGGCGCAAGTTCGCCGGCCGCGTCCACCCAATCCGGGCGCACGCGCTCCCTG
>DAHVFK010000459.1 GCA_027317055.1 Betaproteobacteria bacterium
GAACCCGAGCACCTGCTCGGTGAGCGATTCCGCGTCGTGCGCGCGATACACGCGTTGGTCGGAAGCGGTGACGGTCACCGTGTCCCCCTCGCGCTCTATCCGCGCCACGCCTTGCCCGAGGGGCGAAGTAATCAGCATTTCATCGCCTGCCGCGCGGTGGCGCCACGCGATATTGCCGCTGGAGCCTTGCTTGTCATAGCGTACCGCGATCCGGCCCGAGAGCTGGAACTCGAGCCCCGCTGTCGGCTGCAGGAACGGAAGCTCGGCGCACGCCGGGAGGGTCACCAGCGCGGCAGCCGCGAGAACCCGCAGACTGTTTGTTGCGCTCACCCCAGGTCTCTAAGGGCTGAAGCGCCGAACCGTCTTTCGCAGGGTCTCGTTCTCGGGGTGGTTCTTCAGCGCCTCGTTCCAGATTCGGCGCGCCTCGTCGCGTTTGCCTTCGACCCAGAGTACCTCGCCCAGATGCGCGCCGATTTCCGCGTCGTGCTGATCGTCGTAGGCGCGCCGCAGGTAGGTCTCCGCCTCGGCGAGGTTTCCCTGCCGGTATAGCACCCAGCCCATGCTGTCGATGATGAAGCCGTCGTTCGGCCGTAACTCAAGCGCCTTCTCGATCAACTTGCGCGCTTCGGGCAAGCGCAGATTGCGGTCGGCGAGCGAGTATCCCAGGGCGTTGTACGCGTGCGCGTGGTCGGGCTGGAGCTTGATGACCTTGCGCAAGCTCTGCTCGAGGGCGTCATAACGGTCGAGCTTCTCGGCCGTGAGCGCCTGGTCGTAGAGCAGCTCGGGCTGATCCGGGGTCTTCGCCAGCGCGCGGCCGAGCAGCGCGAACGCCCCGGCCGCGTCATTCGCGTCGCGCAGCAACTGAGCCTCGGCGATGACCAGCTGCACCGCGTCCTGTTTACTGTTGACCTTTACCGCATGCAGGTAGGCGCGCGCGGCCTCGAGCTTGCCTTCCTGCACCATCGCCTGCGCCGCGCGCAGGCGCGACGGCAGGTAATGATCGCCGTTCTGGATTTGCTCGTACCAGGCGATCGCTTGCGGCCAGCGCTTCTGCGCCTCTTCGATCTGGCCCAGGATGTAGCGCGCGCCGTCCGGATCCCGGTAGTCCAGCGTGAGCAGGCGCTTCATGCTCTCTTCGGCCGTCGCGTAGTCCTTGAGCTGGAAAGCAAGCAGACCCACGGCGTAGATGACCTCGGTGCTGTCGGGATTCGCGGCCAGCAGCTTCTCGAACTGTTTCCTCGCCTCGGCATAGCGTTTCTCGCTCACCAGCAGGCGGGCGTAGCTCATGCGCACGTCGTTCTGCTCGGGATACTTTTCGAGGTAGCGCGCGAGACGATTCGCGGCCTCCGCCGGCGACTTCGTCTGGAGGATCTGGGCTTCGAACTCGGCGGCGACCGCCCAGTCCGGGCGCAGCTCGGCAGCGCGACGGATCTCCCGCAGTGCGAGCGGTTCGTCGGCGGCGGCCATGGCCGCCTGCGCAACCGCGAAATGCGCGTTTGGCAGATCAGGATACCCGGCGGCGAGCTTGCGCACGAGCCGCAGGTTGGCGGCCTTGTCCGGGTCCGCAGCGAGCAGACGAGTGACCTGCATGAAAACGTTCTCGGGCTTGGTCTCGTCGGAGGACAGCAGTTTCTTGAGATAAGGCTCGGCCTCATCGACGCGCCGCACGGCCGCCAGATACACGGTCACCATCTGCAGCGCTGGTACCGAGTCCGGCTCGGCTTCGTGCCAGAGCCTCGCGGCCTCGAGCGCGAGCTCCGGCATGCGCGCGTAGTTTGCGATTTCCACCGCGCGCCGCGCGATACGCGGGTCGCGCGTGCGCTTGGCGAGATCGATGTAGGTCTTGGCCGCCATCTCGGGGTCGCCGCGCTGCGCGGCGATCTCGCCGACCAGCAATTCGTACAGGATCGGCTCGGTCAGCTCCTCGTTTGGCAACCGCTCCGGTGCCTTAACGGCGATCGCCTGCGCACACGCCGGCGCAGCCGCGAACAGCAGCGCGGCCGGCAGGACAAACTTCCGCAAGATCGGGGATAGTGCGACCATCTTCCTTCCTAAGGTTTCGGCAGGGGCGCGAGCACGCCGACAGCCGCAACCCGATTCGGACGCATCTTAGGTATATTTGATGCCCCGCACAAGACGCACGACCGGTGCAGCGCGCGACACCTTCCATTGACCGACATCCAGGCCGCAAGTTCAAGTGCCCGAGCTACCGGAAATTGAAGTGACGCTGCGCGGCATCGCGCCCCAGCTGACTGGCCGCACCCTCACCGGCGTCGCCGTGCGCGAACCGCGGCTTCGCTGGCGGGTCCAGGACTCGATCGAGCACCTTGCGGGGCGCGAGATCCGTTCGCTACGGCGACGCGGCAAGTACCTGCTGTTCGACTGCGGCGATGGCCATCTCATCGTGCATCTGGGCATGTCGGGCAGCCTGCGCCTGATGGAGCGAAATACGCCGCCGCTCAAGCACGACCACCTCGATCTGCAGTTCGGTGAGCTGATTCTTCGGCTGCGCGATCCGCGGCGCTTCGGCGCCGTGTTGTGGACTGACGCACCCCCGGAGATGCATCCACTGCTGCGTCATTTGGGCGTCGAGCCGCTGACGCGCGCCTTCAATGCCAAGCGCCTGCACGCGCTGACGCGGGGCCTGCGCGCGGCCGTAAAGCAAACCCTCATGGACGGACGGCGCATCGTCGGCGTAGGAAACATCTACGCAAGCGAAAGTCTTTTCCTGGCGGGAATCCACCCCTGCGCGCGCGCGGGCAGCCTTTCGCCCGAGCGCTGCCTGCGCCTTGCGGCCGCGATCAAGATAACGCTGCGCGCCGCGATCCGCGCCGGAGGGTCGAGCTTGCGCGACTTCGTCGGCAGCGACGGCAGCCCAGGCTACTTCCAGCAGCGCTACTGGGTCTACGGCCGGGCGGGCGAACCCTGCCGGCGCTGCGGCGCGCCCGTCAGGCGCAGGGTGCAAGGTCAGCGGGCGACATTCTACTGCCCGTCTTGCCAGCGCTAGCGCGCCTTCAGCCGCCGAGCGACTTCACTTTTTCGCTCAACTTGTCGCGCACCAGCGGATGAACGAACTTCGACACGTCGCCGCCCAGGGT
>DAHVFK010000045.1 GCA_027317055.1 Betaproteobacteria bacterium
CTCCGGCGCGGCGCGCAGGGCTGGCCCGCCATTTTGTGGCGCAAGGTGTCGTGAGCCTGCTGCGCATCCGCTGCCCGCTTGCGCAAGCGCCGCTGCGCTGCCAGTGGGCCCTGCTCGGCGCGGGCAGGGAGCCGGTCGGCGGCGAGGGCCGTCCCACGGAGCTGCCGCGGCGTGCCGGCAGGGTCCAGCTGGTCGTTCCCGCCGCCGAAGTCCTGATTACGCGCGTGCGACTGCCGCAGGCGGCCGCGCGCCGCGCGGGCGCGGTGCTCGCATTCGCGGTCGAGGAAGAAACGCTGCGCGAGCCCGAGGCGAGCCAGGTGAGCTGGCTGGGCCGCGCCGGCGATGCGGACGTGCTCGCGGTGCTCGACCGCGCCGGACTCGCGCGCTGGAACGACGCGCTGGCGGCGGCCGGGATCACAAGCTACGAGGTGCACTGCGAGACGCTGCTGCTGCCATTCAAGGCGGGGGAATGGAGCCTGGCCTGGGACGGCAGCGAGGGCTTCGTGCGCACGGGCGAGCTCGAAGGCGCCGCCACCGACAGCGGCGATTCGATGGCGCCGCCGATGGCGCTGCGCCTGATGCTCGATCAGGCGCGCACGCAGGGCACCGCGCCGGCGTCGATCGCGGTTTACGCGAGCGCACCGGGCGCGATGCCGGAGCTCGAGGCCTGGCAGTTGGAGCTCGGTGTGGCCCTGCGGGAAGCGGGCGACTGGGACTGGCGCAGAGCGCCGGCGGAGGCGGGCCTCGCGCTCGCGCAGGCGCGCCGCCAATGGCGTCTCGCGCCGGGATTTTTCGCGCGTTTCAAGCCCGCGGCGTGGATCGCCGCCGCCGCGCTATCGGTCCATACGCTGGCGCTGGTGGCGGACTGGGCCGCGCTCGCGTCCGAGCAGCGCAACCTGCGCGCGCGCATGGAAGCGCGCTTTCGGGCCGCATTTCCCGATGCGGTGGCGGTGGTCGACCCGGCGCTGCAGATGCGCCGCAAGCTCTCCGCGGCGCGTCACGCGGCCGGCCGGCCCGACCCGGGGGACTTCCTGCCGATGATCGGGCAGGTGGCCGCGAGCCTCGGGGCGCTGCCCCCGGGCGCGCTGCGAGTCGTCTCGTTCGAGGGGGGGCGGATGACACTTGAGCTTGCGGCCGACCAGGCCGCTGCCGTGCGCCGCGCTGCGGCGCGCTTGAACGAGACGGGCCTGAGCGCCGAAGTTGCGCCGCGCGCCGGCGGCGCAACGATCGTTCTCGGCGTGAGGGCGCCGTGATCGCGAAACTGCGCGATTGGTGGCAGGACCGCGCACCGCGCGAGCGGGTGGCGCTCGCCGTGCTCGCCGCCCTGCTGGGCGTCGCGCTATACGCGTGGCTCGTCGTCTCGGCCAGCCAGGCCCGCGCCCAGCTTCGGCCGCGGGTCACGGGGCTGCGGGCCGAGGCGGCGCGTCTTGACCGCAACGCACTCGAAATCCAGCGCCTGCGCGCTGCGCCAGCGCTCGCCGCGTCGCGCTCCGATTTGCGCACGCTGCTTCAGGCGCAGGCCAACGCTGCCGGGCTTGGCCCCGCGCTGACGCGCATCGACGTGCAGGACGCCGACCACGCGCAGGCCGCGTTCGGCGCGGTGCCGTTCGCGGCCTGGCTGGGCTGGGTCGACACGATGCAGGCCCAGCACGTGCGGCTCGATTCCGTCCGTATCGAAGCGTTGTCCAAGCCGGGATTGGTGAGCGCGAGCGCGACCTTCGCGCGCGCCGGTCCGCGTTGATGCGTTGGCGGCCGCCGGCGATCGGGATCGGCCTCTACGCCGCCGGCCTGATCGCCATGGCGCCGGCCACGCTGCTCGACGCACGCCTGGCGCAGGAGTCCCATGGGCGGGTTCGGCTTGCCGACGCACGGGGTACGCTGTGGTCGGGCGAAGGGCGGTTGGAAGTGCGGGATGGGGCAGGGCGCAGTGCCTACGCCAGCGCGCTCGCCTGGCGGCTCAGCCCGGTTTCCGTCCTGCGGGCGCGGCTCGTCTACGACGTTGCGCTTGGCCGGCCGGGGGCGAGGTTCCGGCTGGCGGCGTCGCCGTCCCGGGTTGAGCTTGCGGGTACCGACATCCGGCTTCCGGCCCAAGTGCTGGGGCTGGCGGCGCCGAAACTCGCGGTGCTCGAGCTCAGCGGCGAAATGCGGCTGCAGGTCGGCAACCTCGTCGCCGGGAGCGGCTACCTGCAGGGGGATGCCACGCTGCAGTGGCTGGACGCCGGCTCGGGCCTCACCCCCGTCTCCCCGCTGGGGCAGTACGAATTGCGGGTCGATGGAAGCGGAGCCTCCGGCCGGCTACGGCTTCGCACCTTGCAGGGCCCGCTCAGCCTGGAGGGCACAGGCGGGTGGCGGGCCGGGGTGGCGCCCGCCCTCACGGCGACTGCCCAGGTCCCGCCTCAGTACCGCGATAAGCTGTCGCCGCTCCTGCGCCTTATCGCAGTCGAGCGCGGTCCGGGGCAATTCGACCTGCGCTTCCCGCAGTGACGCGCTGCTTGGCAATGCAGACGCAAGCTGTTAATTTGAAAGCCTTCGGACGCGGCGAGGGGACATGCGAGGCGCTTGGACACGGTTGCTGGCTGCAGGATGCTTGCTTGCGGCGACTTTGCCGGCGTCGACCGCCGCGCTCGCCCAGGGTTCCGTCGCACCGGGCACAGGCGGGGCAAGTACGTCCGCTCCCGAGGGGTCGGCTGCGGCCGAACCTCGTCCCGTGTTCGCGATGCGGGCGGGGATCGGCATAACGCGGGACTCGAATCCGTTCCTGCTCTCGGGCAGCGTCGACCCCCAGGCGCAACTCGGGACCTCGGACAAGTCCGACACCGTGACCTCGGCGTTCGCCGGGATCAGCATCGACAAGCAAATCAGCCTGCAGCGTTTCTACCTCGACGCGACCGAGACCACCTATCGCCACGACAATTTCTCCTACCTCGACTTCGATGCCTTCCAGTACCGCGGCGGCTGGGACTGGCGCCTGGGTACCCGACTGAGCGGAACGCTGAGCGCGGACCGGAGGCAGGCGCTCGTCAACTACGGCAACTTTCGTAGCACCGCGCTGCGCAACGTGGTGACGACCGAGCATCGACTTGCGTCGCTCGACGGCTGGGTGTCCGGGGGTTGGCACGCGCTGCTCGCCGCCACCCAGGACGTGTCGAAGAATTCGGTGCCGTTCGTGCAGGTAGCGAGCTACCGCCTGACCGGCGGGGACGCAGGAATCAGATACCTGGCGCAGAGCGGCAGCTCGGTCGAATTCCATGTTGCCTCGGCGCGCGGCGACTACCTCGACCAGCCGCTCGACCCGGTGAGGCAGATCGATGACGGTTTCCGGCGCACCGAGAATTACGCCGTGGCAAATTTGCCGCTCAGCGCGAAGTCGACGCTTCGCGGTCGGCTGGGTTGGGTCGACTACCAGAACAATCATTTCGCGCAGCGCGATTTCTCGGGCTCGGTCGGCACGCTGGGCTACGCGTGGCGCCCGACCGACAAGCTGTCGTTCGTGTTGTCGGCGTCAAGGGATCGCACGCCCTACGTTGCCGACACGTCGAGCTACGTCGTGAACGATACGGTTTCTTTTGCTCCGAGCTGGCAGTTTAGCCCGAAGACGGCACTGACTTTTACCTTGAGCCAGACCGCGAGCGACTATCTCGGCCCCGTAGTCGCGAGCGCTGCGCCCGCGCGCCACGACAACCTGAGCAGCGCGGAGCTCGCGCTGAACTGGACGCCGCTGCGCAGCGTGACGGTGAATGCCGGCCTGCGCCATCAGCGCAGGAGCTCAAATACCGCTGGGTTCGACTTCGACGACAACATCGCCAGCGTGATCGCGTCCGTGCAGTTCTGAGCCGGGCCAAACCCAGCGACGCACGGAACAGGGAAGGTAGACCGAACGGGCTATTGCCCCGGGTATCGCAGAAGCGGACGATTGTGTTAGTTGGGGGAGCAACTTCTACCGGGCACGACTCAACAACTCATGAAAATCAAAGAATTTGGCAAGCGCCTGCTTGGGCCGGTATCGGGATTCCTCCTTGCGGCGGTGGCGCTCCTTATCGCGCGGGCCGCGTGGGCGGATACGGTGGCGAACAATCAGCTTCACTCCATGATTACGACCCATGACGTTGGGCTCATGCTGCTTTCAGGGATCGGCCTGATGGCGTTCGTCGCACGACACCGCAGGAAGGACGGGCGCGACGGCGACCAATAGTCTCGCCATTGCAATCCCGCGACCCCGCCCGAGTGGCGGGGTTTTTGTTTTCCGGTGCCTAAAATCGATCGCGCGGCAAGCGGTATAACTCTTTGACAAGTAAGCTGTTGTCGCTGCAGATTGGGCAGACTAGAATGCGCCTTTCGATCCCGGATCCCTGAATTGAGAACCTCTCGCGCCAAGGCCGTAAATGAGGCGACTGTCGATATGACCTTGCTGCGCGCGATCCTGGGCACGCTGCTCCTCCTGGCGGGGACGGTATGGGCCTTCACGGCGCACGCGCAGGACCGGATGCCCGACTACCAGCTCGGGGCCGGCGACGGCATCCGCATCGTCGTGTTCCAGAATCCGGACCTGACGCTCGAGACGCGAGTCGGCGGCGACGGGACCATTACCTACCCGCTGATCGGCGCGGTCAAGCTCGGCGGCCTGACGATTGCGAGCGCGGAGCGCGCCATCGCCAAGGCGCTTGCGAACGGGCAGTTCATCAAGGCGCCGCAGGTCAGCATCCTCGTCACGCAAATCCGCAGCCACCAGGTCTCGGTCCTGGGCGAAGTCGCGAAGCCGGGAAGCTTCCCGCTCGAGACTTTCGATGCACGGGTATCCTCGATCATCGCGCTGGCGGGAGGGGTGACGCCCGCGGGCGCGGACGTCGCCATTCTTACCGGCGAGCGCGATGGCAAGCACTTCAGCAAGGAAATCGACATTCCCGGCCTGTTCCTCGAGCGGGCCTCGAAGGACGATATCCTGGTCGAGGGCGGCGACGTGATCTATGTCCCACGCGCGCCGGTGTTCTACATCTACGGCGAGGTGCAAAAGCCCGGGTCGTACCGCGTCGAGCGCGGCATGACCGTGCGCCAGGCGCTGGTTCAGGGCGGCGGACTCACGCCGCGCGGCACGGAAAAAGGCCTGCGGATCTACCGGCGCGACGTGGACGGCAAGGTCATTACGATCACGCCCAACCTGGATGATCCGGTACGCCCGCAGGACGTGCTGCGGGTGGGCGAAAGTCTCTTCTGAGGGGCGAGCGATGACCCTGAGACAAATCCTCTACGCGCTGCGTGCGCGCTACCTGGTCGCGCTGCTGGTCATGATCTCGGTCATTGCCCTCGTCGTCGGCGCCGCGCTGTTCCTGCCCAAGCAGTACACCGCGACGACTTCGCTCGTGGTTGATATTCGCTCGCCCGAACCGATCGCGACGTTGCTCGCGGCGGGCAACATGGCAACCCAGGTTTCGATCATCGAGAGCGACCGGGTCGTGCAGACTGCGGTGAAGCTGCTCAAGCTCGAGCAGGACCCCGTCATCAGGTCGATGTGGTCCGCGGAGATGAAGGGCAAGGGCGACGTCGTGGCCTGGGCCGCCAAGCGGCTGGAGAGAAGCCTCACCGCCAAGCCCCTGGAGGCGAGCATCATCGAGATCAGCTACAAGGGAAGCGATCCCGTCTTCGCCGCGGCGGTCGCCAATGCGATCGCGCAGGCCTATACCGATACCCTGGTCGCGCTCAAGGTGGGACCGGCAACGCAGTACGCCCGCTGGTTCAGCGAGCAATCCGACGCATTGCGCGCGGACCTGGAGAAGGCCCAGGCGAAACTGGCCGAGTACCAGAAGAAGTCGGGCATTCTGGTGACTGACCAGCGGGTGGACGCGGAAACGGCGCGCCTGAACGAGCTCAGCAGCCAGCTCTCCGTGGTCGAAGGCCAGACCGCCGAAGCCCGCAGCCGGCAGCAGACCGGCAGTGCGGCGGCGGCGCTGCCCTCGACCCGCAGCACGCTCGGCGGCGACGAGATCCAGAAACTGAGGAGCCAGATCGACGAGAAGGAAGTCGCGCTGCGCAACGCGTCGGTCAACCTCGGCACCAACCACCCCACTTACCGCGCCTTGCAGGCGCAACTGGACGAGCTGAAGCAAAAGCTCGCGTCGGAGACGCAACACGTGACCAGGAGCTTCACGGTGGCGAGATCGGTGGGGCAGCGCACCGAAGCCGACCTGAGGGCCGCGATCGCGGCGCAAAAAACCAAGCTGCTGCAATTGCAGGAGAAGCGCGGCCAGATGGACGTCCTCAAGCGCGACGTGGACCGGGCGCAGGCGGCCTACGACGCGGTCGCCAAGCCGCTGGCGCAGACCAACCTGGAGAGCCGGGCGACCGACACCAACGTTACCGTGCTGACGCCCGCGGTGCCGCCGACCGAGCCTTCGTTTCCGAAGCCGCTCAATGTTATGGCGACAATCGGGGTCGTGCTTGGCGTGCTGGCCGGGATCGGGGTTGCCCTGCTGCTGGAAATGCTCGACCGGCGCATCCGCAACGCCGAGGATCTCGCCGTCATGCTGGAGCTTCCCGTGCTCGGTGTCATCAAATCCGGCCGCGGGCGCCCCCTGGCGCTGCCGCGCGCACGGCAAGTTCCGTTGTTAGGGTCGGGCGCGTGAGCCAGGGCAACGTCATCTCCGCCGCCTCGCGCAATGTGACGCACGACGCAGAAGGCGCCTCCATGGGGGAGGTCCTGGTCAAGGCCGGGCGGCTTGCGCCGCAGGACGCGGAGAGGATCATGCACCTGCAGCGCGAGCAGGGTCTGCGTTTCGGCCAGGCTGGCCTTCGGCTTGCGTTGCTGACCCAGGCCGACATCGATTTCGCCCTGTCGCGCCAGTTCGACTACCCCTTCCTGGTGCGCGGCAAGAGCAATATCGGCGAATCGGTGGTAGCGGCCTACGAGCCGCGCCATCCGCTGGTGGAAAGATTGCGCGAGCTGCGCACCCAGCTCATGTTGCGCTGGTTCAACGGCAGCCACGCGCACAAGGCGCTCGCGGTCCTGAGCGCGACGCGCGGCGAGGGACGCAGCTTCATCGCGGCGAACCTGGCGGTGTTGTTCTCGCAGCTCGGCCGGCGCACTCTGCTGGTCGATGCCGACCTGCGCCACCCGTGCCAACATCAGCTGTTCGGGCTCGACAATCGGATCGGGCTTTCGGCGCTGCTCTCGGGGCGCGGCGGCCCGGATACGATCCAGCGCATTGCGGGCCTGCCCCATCTGTCGGTGCTGCCGGCCGGCACGACACCGCCCAATCCGCACGAATTGCTTGCCCGGCCGGTATTCGCGTCGCTCCTTAGCCAGCTTGCGCAGCAGGTGGACGTCGTTCTCATCGACTCGCCCGCCACGTCGGAGTCGGCCGACGCGCAGGTGATCGCCGTGCGCGCCGGCGCGGCGATGATCGTGGTGCGCAAGAACACGAGCCGTGCCTGGCGCGTGCAGGGCGTGTCGCATGACGTATCGGACGGCAAGGCGACGGTCGTCGGCGCGGTGCTGAACGACTTCTGACGCACGGGCAGCCCAGCGCGCGCGCGGGTGCGTGCACTCTCTGCCGCTTCGCGGTCGGACTCGCGCTATACGTAGCCGCTCACGCAGCGTTCGCGTCGGAAATCGTCGATCTGTCCTTCCTCAATTCGGCCGAGAGACCTGCCGGCAAGCACGGCTTTCTCCACGCGGTCAACGACCACCTGGAATTCGAGGACGGGACACAGGTCAGGTTCTGGGGGACGAACCTGACTGCCTACGCAGTCGTCGCCACATCGCGGAAGATCGTAAGGCGTGAGGCGCGTCGATTGTCTGCTTTGGGCTTCAACCTGGTGCGTATGCACCATCTCGACGCCGATTGGCTGTTTCCGAATATCTTTGGTGGACCAACGGCCCAGGATACGCAGCACCTTGATTCACGTGTGCTCGAAAGCCTCGACTGGTGGATCAAGTGCCTGGAGGATGAAGGCATTTACGTCTGGCTGGATCTCGAGCAGGACCGGCGCTTCCGCGCCGCAGACGGAATCGATGGTTTTGCCGAACTCAGCAAGGGCAAGAATGACGCCGGTCTGCGGGGCTACGCGTATGTCAATCCGAGCATCCGCAGGGCCATGCAGCGCTTCAACGAAGCATTCGTAAATCATCTGAACCCATTCACGGGGCGCCGTTACAAGGACGACCCGGGAATCGTCGCGATGCTGATTTCGAACGAGAACGACGTGACGCATCACTTCGGCAACGCCTTGCTGCCGAACAAGCACGTCCCGTGGTACACCGCGCGCTACATGCGTGAGGCGGCCAATTTCGCAGACACCTGGGGATTTCCAAGGGACAAGACCTGGCGCTCATGGGAGCCGGGGCCCGCGAAGCTGTTCCTGAACGACCTCGAGCACCGTTTCGACGTCGACATGATTGCCAATCTTCGGGCGCAGGGCGTGAGGATCCCCCTCATTACGACCAGCCAGTGGGGGGACAACCCGTTGAGTTCCCTGCCGGCGCTGACAACGGGGGACCTGATCGATGCCCACGCCTACGGGGGCATCGGGGAACTGCGCAAGAACCCGTTGCGTGAGCCGACCATGATCGATTGGCTCGCCGCCGCGCAAGTGGCGGGAATGCCGCTGACGGTCAGCGAATGGAACGTCGAGCCCTTCCCCGTGACCGATCGTCATACGCTCCCGCTCTATGTCGCGGCCGCGGCCAGCCTGCAGGGCTGGCGCGCCGTGATGCTCTACGCGTACTCGCAGCTTTCGCTGGATGGACCGGGCGCGGCCGGGAACTGGGAGGCACACAACGACCCAGCCCTCATGGCCACGATGCCGGCTGCGGCCCTGATGTATCGGCGCGGCGATGTGCGCGAAGCGCAGACCACGTATGCCTTCGCACCGAACGCGGAACAATTCTTCCATCGCTCCCTCTCACCAGAATCCTCGGTCGCCTTGCGAACAGTGGTCGAAAAGGGCCGCCTGGTCGTCGTGCTCCCGCGCACGCCCCAGCTGCCCTGGGTGGTACGGGATTCGATACCCGCTGCGGCCACGGTCGTTACCGATCCGCAGAGATCGTACCTCGCGCCGGACGCGGACGAAGCGACTTCGGACACCGGCGAGCTGCGGCGAAACTGGTTGCGGGGCGACTACGTCATCGACACGCCTCGAACGCAGGCAGCCATCGGCGCGATCGGGGGCAGAGCGATCTCACTGGCAGACGTGCAGATCAGGCTCGCCACCGAGAACGCGAGCGTGGCGGTCCAGAGCCTCGACGCGAACCCCATCGGCAAATCGCGGCATATTCTCGTTTCCATAGGCGCACGGTCGATGCCGGCACCAGGCAACAAGCTGCCGTATCGCACCGAGCGGGTGATGGGCTCGCTCGCGCTCAGGGCACCGAAAGGGCTCAGCGTTTATGCTGTCGAAGCGCCGGCGGAAGGAAGCGCAATGCGCGAGGACACAAATGGACAGGGGCCGGACGGTGACAAGGAAATCACCGCGCCGTATAAGGATGGGACGTATTTCATCGATCTAGGACTTGGCGGCAGCGCCCGCCGGCTCATGCTGCGATGAGACGACCTCGATCGAACGCTGACGAACGCACATATAGAATTCCATGCTGAAGAATTCCAAGCTGACTCCAGCGTGACTGGAATTTCATGTTAGTCAATCTGAAGGCGATGATCGTCGTCCTGACCGTCGCCTTGACCGTATTTGTATTTGCCAAATCGGAATGCCTCCGATTCATCGCCGAAAACGACTATGTTCGCCGGCGCAACGTCTGGCTCATCCTCACCGCGGCGGCATTCGTCAGCCCGAACATATGGCTCTATGCGCTGCTCGCGTTGCCGTTGCTGTTCTGGGCAGGGCGCAGGGATACAAATCCCGTCGCTCTCTACGTGCTCGCGATGCAGGTCATTCCGCCGACGATCAGCGTCGAGATCCCGGGGGTCATCGTCAACAAGATCTTCGATCTCACCAACTACCGGATTCTGTCGCTGGCAATCCTTCTTCCGGCGACCCTGCGCTTGCTGCAAGAGGCGCGCGGAAGGAAGTCCGGAGGGCTTGGCCGCAGCGATGTCATGCTTCTCGGGTACCTGGGGCTGCAACTGCTGCTGTTAATGCCCTACGAGTCGTCCACGCACACGCTTCGGCGCGCGTTCCTGGCCACGATAGACGTATTCCTGGTGTATTTCACGATCAGTCGAGCCAATGCGAGCCGCGGAGCACTGCTCGACACCATCGCAACGTTCGCCCTTGCATCAACCATCTACGCGCTTCTCGCCGTAGTTGAAACGCTGAAAGGCTGGCTTCTTTATGGCGGGATCGGAGCTGTCTGGGGAAGCCTGGACGTCTTCGGCTACCTGTTCCGCGAGGGCCGGCTACGCGCGGAGGTCTCGGCGGGCCATTCGATTACGCTCGGTTACATGCTTGCAATTTCATTCGGATTCTTCCTTTACCTGCGCGCTCACTTCCGGTCTCGGTTGATGGCGGCATTTGCGCCAGTCTGCATGTGGATTGGCATGATCGCCGCTTACGCACGCTCGCCATGGGTGGTCGCAGTCTGCGTTCTGTTCGCGTTCTGGGCGCTTAGCCCTGCCGGTCTCGTCCGTGTCGTCAAGGGTCTAATTGCATCCGCAATAATCGCAGGCGTGGTTTTGGCTTCCCCGATCGGCCCGAGCGTGATCGAGAATCTCCCGTTCGTAGGCGCTGTCGGCGCCGAGACGGTGTCATACCGACAGCGAGTTGCCGAGGAATCCTGGCGACAGATACAGGAGCACCCAATCCTCGGTAACCCGCTGGTTCTGAAGAACCTGGAAGACTTGCGGCAGGGCCAGGGGATTATCGACCTCATGAACACCTACACGAACGTCGCGATGTTCTACGGACTTATCGGACTCGCGCTGTTTATGAGCTTCTTCTTAACAGTGACATGGAAGGCCTACGGAGCGATCAAGGCGTCCAGGGCGGTGGCACCTGACGATTCCCGGCTTGGCGCGAGCCTGGTTGCATGCATGGCGGGCAGTCTCGTCATGATGGCCACAGGCTCCTTTGGGGGGGCGTTTGCGCAAGTGTGCTGGGTTCTCGCGGGACTGACGGCCGGATATGCGCAGTTCGTCCGGCGACAACATGCCGAACGATCCCGGGCGTCTGTCTCAACGAAAATTCCAGCGTATTAGAGCGGCTATATATTCCAAGCGAGATGATCTTTGTTGCTCTTCTCCAATCGCGATTGGATTAGGGTAGAACGTGCAGAATGCTTAATCCTATCAGCGCGCCGACACCGACGAAAAACAGCGAACGAAGCTCCGAAAACAGCGAGAATATCCGGTAGCGCATCATTCCGAGCCAGATAACGAGAACAACTGGAGTCTCGGAAAGGGCAACGGCCCAGACGACGCCCTTAACTCCCGAAAGCGACCATCCGATCGGGATGCCCCCCAGTACCCAGATCGCGCGGAAAAAGTTGTGTGCGACCGAGTATTGCGGCCGGCCCAGGGCGACCAGGCACGACTCGCTGTTAGATAGCGTCGCAATCATTATCGCGCGTACGCAAAGCACCTGGAGCATCCATCCGGCAGCGTGGTAGCGCGGGTCATACAGCATCTCCACTACGCGACTGCCGAGCATCATGAGGGCCGCTGTGGGAACAATAATCGCAAGGTCGATGGCCGATCGCGCACGGGAAACCACTGATGCCAGCCGTGCCGGTTCCTCCTCCTGAATCCTGCTGTAAGCGGGGAAAAGCACGCCGCTGTTCACCTTGAGGATGACGGATTGGACAGCTTCGCTGAGCATGATGGCGACGCCGTAGATGCCGAGATGCGTCATGTCCAGATAACGGCCAAGCAGGATGCGATCGCCCTGTGTGGAAACAAAATACACGGCACTGCTAAGGAAGATCCACTTGCCGAATCCCATCAGGACGCGGAGAGAATCGTGTTCCCATCTGAACTGCGCGCGAATTCCGGGAAGGTATTTATGGCTCGCCCATACATAGTAGGCCTGGCTGATCACGGCACCTCCGACCAGCGCCCAGACGGTTGGGTGAACGTAGGCCCAAACAACGACCACACCGAACGTTATCACCTCATTGGATACGTCGAGCACGGTCAGTCGCCTGAACTGCATGTGTCGCCGCAGATTGTGCAGCGCCATGGACTGGAAGCCAGCGACAAGCGCTGTAAATCCAGCAACCGGAATGAGATACATCAATTGGGGTTCGCGGTAGAACTGGGCCATCGGATAGGCGACCAGGCAGGCCGCGACCCAAAGCACCGCGCCGCGTATGACGTTGACGGTCCAGGCGGTATTCAAAAAGTCGGGATCATCACCGCGCTTGTCGCGGATGATCGCGGCCACAAGCCCCACGTCCGACAGCATCTGTAGCCCGTAGAGGACTGCCCAGACCAAGGTCATTAGACCGTACGCCTCGGGAAACAGCAGGCGGGTCACGACGAGGCTCCGACTCATCCGTATCAGGAGCCCAAGGCCGTGTCCGGCAATGGTCCACGCTGATCCTGCGAGAACGAGCTGCTTGAGACTGCGTTGCGGATGGGTCATTAGTGATGGTTATTGGACCTTTGCGGCTCGGGCGAGCAGGGTGATTCTCTTTCAGGCACTCGTGAAAATGCTACCGTTTCTGCGACACCCCCGGAATCGTCCTTGCGCTTATCGAAGAGGTGTCCGGGTAATGGGTTGCCTCAGGGTCGAGACCAAGCCTGCAGATTCGCGGAGGTAGGCCGTTGAACCATCACGTTGGTCAGCAAATCGTAGAGATGCAATGCAACTTTCTGCCACGTGAACTCTTTCGCGCGCGAGCGCGCGGCGTCACTCATCTGGCGACGAAGCGTATCGTTTCGCGCCAGCCTTCTGATCGCTGCCGCCCACCCCTCGATATCGTATGGGTCAATGACGTATCCCTCTACTTCATGACGTATGATTCGGCCCGCAGCCATCGGGGTCACAATTGAGGTTAGCCCGCAGCCTGCCGCTTCATACGTCACCTGAGGCCCTCCCTCTTCGTGGCTTGGTAGCAAGAAGACATCCGCAGCCGCATATACGCTAGCAATATCCTGAATGAAGCCAAGCGCTTGAACATCCGGGCGCGCAAGCTGACGGCCGCTGACCGCACGGATCTCATCGTGAACGCGACCGGCAATCAAAAGCGTGCCTGTGATGTCAGCGCGCTCCCATGCCTCGAGCAGCAGATTTAGACCCTTACGAACGATCCCCTGACCGACGAACAAGAATGTCGGCGTGCTCTTGAGGCGTTCCTGCCTCGCGGCGCCAGCCAGGCGAGTCGGACTCCAGCCGTAAGATGTGTCCAGAACTCGGTCGCCTGAGATGCCAACTTCGAGCAGGCTCCGGCGAACAAAATCGTTCGGGGCGCAGATAAAGTCACATAGATCCATCTCCGTGAGTTCGTCCGCGATAGCTTTCGGCGTACACCATCCGTCGGGCAACGGTTGCCCGATGCGGGCATAAGCTCGCTCGAGAACTACCTTGCAGGTCGACCCCATGCAATTGATACGCTCAGCGACCACGGTTGCTCCGCGATTCTTCACCTCCCTAATGAAGGCCGCGTCGTATGGAGGCCAGACGTACACCAGATCGCCCGGTTGTACGTTGCGCAACGCGGTTCTCCTGACGGAACGATCCATCCAAGTCATGGGCACTCGTGCTTTGCACAATGCGCGCCAGAGCAGGCGACTGAAAACCGGACGATGATATTCTCGGACGAGGGTCGGATCTCCTTGTGGGAACCAGAGCCGGCGCTCGGGCGGCAATGCCGGCATGTTGTCCAGCAACTCCGTTACCGTATAGCTGACTCCGGCAAGTGCGACTGAATTGCAGAAGACGACGTGGATTCTCGCCATGTTAGGAAACACACTGGCAACGAGCTGGAGCCGTCACCGGGATTTCCCCGATGTCCGAACGATGATCAGAATTCACGCGCGACGCCTCTGAATTTTGGGCAGTCTGGAAGTGAAAAATCCGCTCTCGACATGCGCAATGGAAAGTAAACACAGGAAATCGTGATGTCCGGAGACGGAGATCGCCGACGCGCTCATCCTAGCTGCCTACAATGTACCGGTGAATAACGACGAGACCGCGCGGGACGGGCGCAGCGTTCTGGCTCATTGCGCCTCGCGCATGGCGATTGTTTGCCGGTAGGCCTCTATCGTTG
>DAHVFK010000460.1 GCA_027317055.1 Betaproteobacteria bacterium
GATATGGTGCGCGTCGAACGGGCCGTAGTAGCTGCCCACCCCCGCGTGGTCGCGCCCGACGATCTGGTGCGAGCAGCCGTAGTTCTGCCGGAACAGGGCGTGCAGCAGCGCCTCGCGCGGCCCCGCGTAGCGCATGTCGAGCGGGTAGCCTGCCTGCACCACCGTGTTCGGGTGGAAGTACTTTTCCACCAGCAAGGAGATCGCCTGCGTGCGCACGTCGGCCGGAATGTCGCCCGGCTTCAGCTTGCCCAGCAGCGAATGCACCAGCACGCCGTCGCAGACCTCGATCGCGACCTTGGCAAGGTACTCGTGCGAGCGGTGCATCGGGTTGCGCGTCTGGAAGGCCGCGACCTTGGACCAGCCCAGCCGCTCGAACTCGGCTCGCGTCTCGGCCGGCGTCATGAACAGCGCACCGTAATGCGCCTTGAAGCCACCGTCCGAGAGCAGCTTCACGGGACCGGCGAGATTGACCTCGGCCTGCTGCATCACCATCTTCACGCCGGGGTGCTCGGCGTCCGTCGTCGTGAACACCGACATGCATTCGTGCGCCTTGTCGATGCGGTACTTCTCGCTCACCCGCATCGTCGCCAGGAGCTCGGCCGAGTCCGGATCGACCAGGGCGATCTGCGCGCCCGTCTTGATCCCGTGCGCGAGCGCCTCGTCGACGGACAGCGTGATCGGGATCGGCCAGAACAGGCCGCTGGCCATGCGCATGCCGTCGCATACGCCCTCCCAGTCCGCGCGCGACATGAATCCGTCGAGCGGGGTGAAGCCGCCGATCCCGAGCATGATCAGGTCGCCTTTCTCGCGCGAGCTGACGCGCACCTGCGGCAGGGTCCTGGCGCGCGCACGCTCGGCCGCGAGCGCCTCGCCCGCGAGCATCAGCGGTTTGAGCGAACCCCCTCCGTGAGGCCCGACTAGGCCCGGCATGGCAGTATCCTTCGGTGTGGCTTGAGGCAATTCTCGGCAGCGTACCGCCCAGCGGCAAGCCCGATGTTTTGATTTTGCGATAAGCGCCCCTGATTCGGCGTTCCGCGCCCGGGACGCTTGCTACACTTTCCGCGCCACCTCACAGCGCTCCGCCTCATGACCAAGCAAGCCGCCATGCCCGCAGCGACGCCCAGCCACTGGCTGGTCTGCATCGCGAACCTGCCGATCGACGATCCGGCGGCCCGGATGAGGATACTTCGCACCCTGGAGTCGCTCGGCGCGGCGGTGATGCGCGAGGGCGCCTACCTGCTGCCCGACGGCGCCGAGAACCGCCAGGCGCTCGGCAGGCTGGCCGAGTACATCGGCCGCAACGGCAACGTCGCGCACATGCTTCACGTCAAGGCCGCCTCGCCGGCCCAGGACGGGGCCCTGCGCGGGCTGATCGACCGCTCGTCGCGCTACGACGAGCTGATCAAGGTCGTCGACGGCCTCAGGCTCGGCTACGGCGTCTCGGATCCCGGCGCAATCGCGCGCGTGCTGCACAAGCAGCGGCGCGAGTTCGAGACCATCGGCGCGCTCGACTTCTTTCCCGGCGAGGCGCGCCAGCGCGCGGCCAAGGCGCTGGACGACGCCGAAACGGCGGTGCGCCGGCTGTTGTTCCCGACCGACTCGCGTCCTGGCTTCGATCCGGACGAGCACTTCCTCGGCCGCACCTGGGCCACCCGCAAGCCGCTCTGGGCGGACCGGCTCGCCTGCGCCTGGCTGATCCGCCGCTTCATGGATCCCGAGGCGACGCTGCTGTGGCTGGACAAGTCGCAGCCGCTCCCGGCAGGGGCGATCGGCTTCGCATTCGAAGGCGCTCGCTTCGCCAACAGCGGGTCGCGCGTCACGTTCGAGGAGATGCTGGTGCGGCTCGATCTCGCGGACGATCCCGCATTGCCGAAGATCGGCACCCTGGTGCACTACCTCGAGGTTCGCGGCGCACCGGCGCCCGAGGCGGCCGGCGTGCAGACGCTGCTGCAGGGCGCCATGCGCCGCGCCGAAAACGAGGACCAGCTTCTGCGCGAAAGCGAAAAGACGTTCGACCTGCTCTACGACGCGTACTGCGACCCGCCGCCGCGCTAGTTCCGCTTCGCCTCGCTCGCCTGCTGGCGCTGCCGCGAGCGCAGCTCGCGCAGCCGCGCGTCGACCGCGGAAAGCTGGTAGAAGTCGCCGTCGCCCGCGGACTGAGCGAGCTGCAGCTGCTCGATCGCCGCCGGCAGGCTGCCCTGCAGCACGTACACCTCGGCCTGCGCCTGGTGCTGCAGCAGCCGCTTGCCGAGCGCGGCGTAGGTCTTGGCCAGCAGCATGTGCAGGTGCTCGTCGCGGGGGAACTGGCGCAGCGGGCCGAACAGGGCGCCGAGCGCATCCTGGTTGCGGCCGGCGTCCTGCAGCGCCTCGACGTAGGCGTAGGTCAGCGGCCTGTTGTTGGGGTAGCGCGACAGCCCCGCGCGCAGGATCGCCAGCGCGCCCGCGCCGTCGCCCTGCGCCTGGCGCACGCGCGCGGCGAGCCCCTCGATCATCCAGCTCGCCACGTGCAGCCCGCGCAGCGTCGCCAGCTGCGCCGCGGCATCGGCACCGCGGCCGGCGCGCAGCAGCGCGACCACCAGGCCGTAGCGCGCCGCCGCCTCGCTCGCGTAGCGCCGGTCGCGCAGCGCGTCCTGGAAATAGGTCACCTGGTCGCCCGCTTCGCCCGTCTGGGCGCGCAGCTTGGCGCGCACCAGGCCGAACTCGATGCTGTCCGCGTGCTGGTGGTAAGGCACGTGCGCGGCGCGATTCTCGGCGTCGGCGATGCGCTCGGTGGTCACCGGGTGGTCGCGCAGATAGGTCGGAACGGTGCCGTCGTCGGCGAGCCGCGTGTAGCGCTGCATCTTCTGGAAGAATTCCGGCATCCCCTGCGGGTCGAACCCGGCCGCGACCAGGCGCTGGAAGCCGATGCGGTCGGCCTCCTGCTCGTAGCTGCGGGTGTACCTGATCTGCGCCTGCACGTTGCCCGCACCCGCCGCAGCCACGGCGCCCGCCGCGAGGTCCGGGCGCGAGTTGCCGAGCAGGATCGCGGCCACCATCGCCGCCATCGTCGGCAGCTGCATCTGCTGCTGCTGGCTGAGCAGGCGCGCGATGTG
>DAHVFK010000461.1 GCA_027317055.1 Betaproteobacteria bacterium
TTTGGCCGATCAGGAGCACCGGACGGCCCTCGGCGAGCCATTGCATGCCATAGAGTTCCTTGATCTGTGCTTTGCTGATCGAGCGGCTGGCGGTGAAGTCGATGTCCTCGAACGCCGGGCGCAGCGTGAACTTGTGCGTATTCCGGCGATTGTGACCGGCTATTCCGGCGGAACGTGACCGGCGATTCCGCCGAGTCAGTGCTGGATCGGGTTTTTACGCCTGTCGGTCACGATCAGTCAAGATTTCGAGGTGTTCCCCGGTCATGACCGGACTAGATCGAGGATCGTTTGTCGCCGGTCCGTACCAGATGCGGTCTGCCGCGTGAGCGGCAGAAGCGCCGGCGGTTTTGCGTGTTGTTCGATCCATGAGTCAGCCCTCGGCCGCCGAGCTATCGTCACTCTTGGCGCGCTCTTTTTTTGCGTATCGATCGCGGAGCGACTTGTCCGATTCCAGATGGATTCGATGCGCCCTATGAACCAGGCGATCCAAGATGGCATCCGCAAGTGTCGGATCCCCGATGTAGTCATGCCAGTCGGATACGGGTAGCTGACTCGTCACGATGCAGGCACGTGTGCCGACACGGTCATCGATTAACTCGAGTAGATCGTTGCGCTCGCGCGGCCCGATCGGGGCGATCGCAAAATCGTCGATGATCAACACGCTGATCTTGGCAATGGCGGCGAGCCGCTTGCGGAAGCTGCCGTCGGCATGACAGAGATTGAACTCCTCGAACAGCCGCGGCGCCCGCACGTACAGCGCACTCAAGCCTTGTCGGCAGGCTTGATGCGCGATGGCGCACGCCAGATACGTCTTGCCGGAACCGGTCGCGCCCTGGATTAAGAGGCTTTGATTGGCGCGGACCCAGTCACAAGAGGCGAGACTCGCCAGCTGCGAACGGTCGAGCCCGTTTCTCGATCGGTAATCGATGTCCTCGATCACCGCGTCGCGGTACTTGAGCTGCGCGAGCTGCAGCAGCCGGGTCATCCGGTTGTTTTCCCGGTGCAACGCCTCCCGATCGAGAAGCAGCGCGAGCCGCTCCTCGAAGGACAGGCCTTGAGCGGCGTTGTGCGTCATCTGTTCGGATAAGGCAAAAGCCATGCCGTGCAGTTTCAGGCGATTCAGTGTATCGAGGGTGGGTTGGATAAGCATGAGTCATCATCTCCTTCATCAGTAGTAGTTATTTCAGTCATCGTCGTTGCGTCACGGAAGTAATCGGCGCCACGCACGTTGCCGTGTGTGCGCGTCGCCGTCGCGGCCGCCGTGTCGGCCGCGGGGAAAAGGTCGGGGTGTTGATCGAGTTTCGCTTTGAGGATCGCGATGATGTGTCTGCGACTTGGCGCGCCCATGGCGAGCGCCCGGCGGCAGGCGGCCTCGAGCCGCTCCTCGCCGTAGGTTTTGCCGAGGTTCAGTAACCCGAGGCAGGCCCGGTATCCCTGCTCAGGATGCGGACGGTTGTCGAACTGCCATTGCACGACGGCACGCGTCCCCGGTCCGATGTTCTGGCCCCAGTTCAGCAGCCGCCCCGGCGTCCATTTCATGTGCTTGCGGTGCGCGCTCGGCATGTGCTCAGGGAGCGTCGTGTGCCGGCCCTTGAGGTTGCTTCTGACGTGAGCGGCAACCCGGCTGCCCTTGAAGAAGCATTCGATGCTGGTGTCGGTCATCCGCACCATCACGTGCTCGCCTACCAGCGAGTGCGGTACGCTGTAGTAGTGCCGATCGGCCTCGACGTGATAATCGACGTTGACCTTGGCCTTGACCCATTCTGCGTATTGGTAGCGCGTCGCCGGCAGCGGTTTCATTGCCGGTCTGTCGATCGTCGCGAACGCCTCCGCCCGACAGCCAGGGAGCTTTTTGAACCGACGATGGTTCAGATCGACGAGCAGCGTGGCGATCGCGGCGTTGAGTTCCGGCAGCGAGAAGAACTGGCGATTGCGCAGCCGCGCGAGGATCCAGCGCTGCACGACGAGCACGCTCATTTCCACAGAAGATTTATCTTTTGGCTTGTACGGCCGCGCAGGTAAAATTGCCCCGCCGTAGTGACGCGCACAGTCTTCATAAGTCGATGTCGCCTGCGGTTCGTAGCGACACGCATCCTTGATTGCCGACTTGAGGTTGTCCGGGATCCACAGCGTCGGGACCGCCCCCAGGAACTCCAGCATCCGGATGTTCGAGCCGATCCAGTCCGTCAGGCTCTGCGTCCACGTCGCTTCCGCGAAAGTGTATTTCGAGGCGCCCATGGTCGCGACGAAGATCTCGGCGTGACGGATCTCGCCGGTTCTCTGGTCGATCACCGGCATCGTGTAGCCGCTGTAGTCGATGAACACCTTTTCCCCGGCGCGGTGCACCTGACGCATCGAGCGCGCCAGCCGGTCGCGGTACTCGTGGTAGTGCACGCAGAACTGACTGTACCGGTACGCCCGTTCAGCATTGGCATCGCGGTATTCCTCCCACAACAGCTGCAGCGTCACCCCTTTACGCTTGAGCTCCTGGTGGATCACGCCATAGTCGGGCAGCACGTAGTGCTCGCGCAGCGCGGCCTGGCGAAACAGCAGCGCCTCCAGCCGGCTTTCGTCCAGTTCCGGCGGCAACGGCCAGCCGAGCGCCTTCTGCACCGCCCGCTGTACGTAATTCGTCACCGCACCCTTCGACAGCCCGGTCGCCGCCGCGATTCGCTCGTGGCTGAGCTGCGCCTCGAACTTCAGGCGTAGAACTTCTTTGATTTTGCGCATGGCACTCCGTTTGGCTGGCATCGGCTCCCCCGTTTCAAAAAAACGGGCAGCTTAACCAGGAAAATGTAAGTTCCAGCACAAACTCGGCTTTATTCCGGTCGAACGTGACCGAGCATTCCGGGATCGTGACCGGGGATTCCGGATATGGCCGAAATTCGGTCACTTTCAATCAGAAACCACGGTCACGTTCGGTCGGAACGACCGGTCACGTTCAATCGGAATCAGCGGTCAAATTGACTCGGAATACTCAGCTAGCGGTTCTCATACAAAAAAGCGATGGCGCGCCCGGAGATTCGAACTCCTGACCACCGGGTTCGAAGCCAGGTGCTCGTCCTAGGGCTTGGGTTTTCGGC
>DAHVFK010000462.1 GCA_027317055.1 Betaproteobacteria bacterium
CAGTCCCTGCGAGTCGATCACGAAGTCGTAGCGCTCGGCGCCGAGCGAACGCCGGAAAGCGCCGATTTCGCGCCACGTCGCCGCTCGCCAGAGCGACCCCCGCCAGCGGCGCAGCGCGACCGGGATCACGCGCCGCACCGAGGGGTGCATCGCCGCCACGCCGGCGAAGGCCTCCTCGACCACCCAGTCGATCGTCGCGCCCGGCACTTGCCGCGCCGCGTCGCTTACCGCGGGGCAGTGGTGCACCACGTCGCCGAGCGACGAGGTCTTGACGAACAGGATGCGCGGCATGGTCGGCTGGAATAGGGCCCGCCGATTCTACGGGATATCACTTGCCTGCCGGGTCCGCGCGCTTCGCGCAGTGGAAGCGATTGCGATCGGCCGCTACGAAACCTTGCAATTGGCCGACTCATAAGGTTACGATTGGCCGGCATGCGCACCGGCCGGCTTTATCCGCGCTTCGCCGAGCCCCGCTTGGCGGAGGCGCTGGGCGACACGCCCGTCGTGCTGATCCACGGGCCGCGCCAGTGTGGCAAGACCACGCTGACAAAAGTGGTGGGTGATCGTCGGGGCTACACCTACTTCAGCTTCGACGACGACGTGGCGCGTGCCGCGGCCGAGGCCGATCCCGGCGGGTTCGTTGCAGAGCTGCCGGAGCGCTCGATCCTCGACGAGGTTCAGCGCGTCCCGGGGCTCTTCACGGCCCTGAAGACGGCCGTGGACCGCGACCGCAGACCCGGGCGATACCTGCTCACCGGCTCGGCCAACGTCCTGCTGGTGCCGAAGCTTGCCGACTCGCTCGCGGGGCGGATGGAAATCCTGCGACTTTTCCCCCTGGCCCAATCGGAGCTGACAGGGCGAGCTCCACGGTTCATCGCGACGCTGTTCGGCGCGGGCTTCAAGACGCGCCGATTCGAGCGTCTGGGCGCGAACCTGGCCGAACGCATCGCCGCGGGCGGCTACCCCGCAGCCTTGCTCCGCGCAACGCCGCGCCGACGGACGGCCTGGTACCGCGACTACGTCGAGGCGATGGTGCAGCGCGACGTTCGCGATCTGGCACGCATCGCTTCGCTCGATGCGCTTCCTCGACTCATGGCGCTCGCGTCCAGCCAGACGGCCCGGCTGCTCAACGTGACCGAGCTCGCGAGCCCGTTTCAGTTGAGCCGCCCGACGATCCGCGACTATGTCACCCTGCTTCAGCGGGTGTTCCTGCTGGAGGAGCTTCCCCCCTGGCACAGCAACCGGTTGAGCCGGCTAATCAAGACGCCCAAGCTCCACGCGGGCGACACCGGGGTCGCGTGCGCCCTGCTCGGGCTCGATGCGGCCGCGCTGTGGCGGGACCGCGCCACGCTGGGGCAGTTGCTGGAGACTTTCGTGTATCAGGAGCTCCGGCGGCAGGCGAGCTGGCACGAAGACGAGATCCGATTGCACTACTTCCGCGACAAGGACGCTGCCGAAGTGGACATCGTTCTGGAACGTGGTGCGCGCGAGGTGGCAGGGGTCGAGGTCAAGGCGTCCGCGACGGTGACGGCCGCCGACTTCCGCGGGCTGCGCAGGCTTGCCGGCGCGGCGGGCAAGCGCTTCATGGGCGGGGTGGTGCTCTACGACGGCGAGGCGAGCGCGAGCTTCGGCGAAGGGCTGTTCGCCGTGCCGATTCGCGCGCTGTGGGAAACGACGTGACGTCTTGATCCGTGTCCTCCATCGCCTGGACGCCGCGCGCGGTCGCATCTGGCTGGAATGGAGCCCGCCGATTCTACGGGATATCACTTGCCTGCCGGGTCCGCGCGCTTCGCGCGGTGGAAGCGATTGCGATCGGCCGCTACGGTATGTTTCGATCAGCCGATCACTTCGACTGTCGCGCCGTGCCCCGGGACCGACGCGAGCGCGGCATCGCGGGTCACCAGGGTCGCCCCAAGAGCCTCGGCCAGCGCGAGATAGGCCGCGTCGTACGCCGTCGCGTTCGCACGCAGGTCCCATATCCGCGGCAACAGCAGCTGGTGCGGATAGCGTGCGAGCGGCAAGTCCGCCAGATCTTCCAGAGCCTCCTCGCCGCGCGGTGGCGCCAGTGCTCCCGTACGCTCCCAGCGGCGAAGCACCTGGGCGATCTCGAGGTCGATCAGGTGCGGCGCGTGCAGCGATTCGCGCGGCGCCAGAACCCGGGCCGCCACTCGCGGCGCAATCGGCGTATTGAGCAGCAGTTCGAGCGCCGCCGAAGCGTCCAGAACGATCACCGCGCCTCGCGCTCGGCCCGCACGGCCTTGGCCGGCGATTCGGGCGGGGCGACGGCTATACGGCGGGCAAGCCTCGCCCGGAGATCGGACAGCGCCGGCCGTGCGGCAACCTTCTTGACTTCCTGCAACAGAAAGTCCGACAGCGAAAGCCCTTCGAGCGCGGCGCGCGCCTTGAGCTTGCGGTGCAGCCCGTCGGGTACGTGGCGAAGCTGGATCATCTTCGACATGCACCCAGCGTAGCTGCATGTGGCGCACATGTCAACGGCGAACGCCGCCGATCGCGCACGGTCGAGCGCCCCGACGGGATGCGCGCCATGGTCGGCTAGAATAGGGCCCGCCGATTCTACGGGATATCACTTGACTACCGGGTCCCGCGTTCCCGTCTCCGCCGTCCTGATCATCCGCAACGCGGCGGCGCTGCTCGAGGATTGCCTCGCGAGCCTTCACTTCGCGGACGAGATCCTGATCGTCGATTCGGGCAGCGACGACGGCAGCCTCGAGATCGCCGAGCGCCACGGCGCGCGCGTGCTGCAGAAGGGGTGGCTGGGCTTCGGGCGCCAGAAGCAGTACGCGGTCGAGCAGGCAGTCAATGACTGGGTGTTGTGCGTGGACGCCGACGAGCGGGTGCCGATCGAGCTCGCGGCGAGCATCGCGGCCGCGCTCGCAGCGCCGCAGTCGCCGGTCTACCGCATGTCGCGCCGCAACCGCTTCCTCGGCCGTTGGCTCGCGCACGGCGAGGGCTACCCCGACTGGAGCCCCAGGCTGTTTGACCGCAACCAGGCGCGCTGGAGCGACGACCCGGTGCACGAGAAGGTGCTCTACACGGTGACCCCGGGCACGCTCGAGGG
>DAHVFK010000463.1 GCA_027317055.1 Betaproteobacteria bacterium
ATGTGGTGATCACGCAGGGCGTCTCTTTGCAGGGGTCCCTCGATGCAGCAGCCCAGGATCGCGAGGAGTTTCCGCAACTCGCCGAACGTACACAAAACCTAAGGAGAAACGACGATGACGATCAATAGACTTCGCAGCGCGCTGTGCCTTTGCCTCCTCGGCGCGGCATTTTCACTTCCGTCTGCAGCGCAGACCGCTGCATCGACGACGACGATGGCCGAGCGACTGCAGGGCCTCTATCCCGCGACGCGTTTCGGTGAAGTCAACAAAACACCCTGGCCCGGTGTGTTCGAGGTGGTCATGGGGGCGAACCTCGCCTACGTCGATGAGACCGGCCAGTACTTCCTGTTCGGTCATTTCTACGACATGAAAGCGCAACGAGACCTCACGGCGGAACGCAAGGATTCGCTCGCGCGCGTCGAGTTCTCGTCCCTGCCTCTGGTCGATGCGGTAAAGGAAGTGCGCGGCACCGGCGCACGCACGCTCGCCATCTTCAGCGATCCCGATTGTCCCTACTGCCGCAGGCTGGAAGCGGAGATGAAGAGCCTCACCGACATCACGATCTACACCTTCCTGATGCCGATCGCATCGCTCCACCCAGAGGCGCGAAGCAAGGCGATTGCCGTCTGGTGCTCCAAGGACCGGGTCGCCGCCTGGCACGCCCTGATGTGGCGTGACGAAAAAATATCGGCGAAGGAATGCCCGCACCCCGTTGATCGCAACGTCGCCCTCGGTGATCGCCTCGGCATTTCGGGCACGCCGACCCTCGTGGGGGCCGACGGCCGCGTACTCCCCGGTGCCGCCAGCAACGCACAGATCGAGGCATGGCTCGCACGCTCCACGGCCAGCGCAGAAGGCCCCGTGTCGGTGAAGGGCCAAGTAAGGTGAAAAAGGCAGCGATGAATCGGGCAGCCGTCGCGCCGCCGCTCCTCTTCGCCCTGGCGCTTTCCGGCTGTGCATCGACCTTGTCGGGTGTGGGCGGTGCGGACGGCTACGCCTGCAAGGCACCCGAAGGGGCGATGTGCACATCGGTCTCCGGCGTCTATGCGAATTCCGCCCAAGGCATGCCAAAACCAGCGAAGCCGCCCGAGATAAAATCTCCGTCGGCCGCCCCAGCGATCTACGGCGCCAGTTCCATCGCCCCCGGCAGGCCCGCACCCGCGCCGAGCGCGTCCATCCGATCCAATCCGCGCGTGCTGCGACTGTGGGTCGCGCCGTGGGAAGACGCGGACGGGGATCTACACGAAGAGGCGCTGGTTCACGTTGTCGTCGATACCGGACGCTGGTTGATCGAGCACGTGCGGCCGGTGTCACGTTCCCGCGTAGACGGCGTGGCACCCCCGGTGTCCCCCGCCGCCCAGGAACCCACCCCCGCGAAAGCACCGACCGAGACGCCGCCGGCCCCGACTCGCTTCCCGCTGCCGCCCGCGGGATTGTCATCGGGTTCCGAGACGGCCCCTGTGGAGCGCTGAATCGTGCTTCGCACCCTGCTCGCCGACCTCGAAGCCGCGCTCACCGGAGCGAAGGCATCGGACCTTATTCCCCGATCGCAGGGGGAGTCTGCCGTTGCAGCCCAGGATGCGGCTGCGTTCTCGGAGTGGCTGCCCTATCGCGCGTACCTCGAAGACCGTCAGGTATTCGTGAATCGCGATTCACTCGGCTTCTGTCTGGAGGTGCGGCCCCAGTCCGGCGCCGACGAGGAGATGACGCGCGTCCTGACCGCGCTGTATGCCGCATCGCCGCCGGGAACCGGCATCCAGTTCCACCTCTTTGCGAGCCCTGCCATTCGCGGCCCGCTCGCGCGCTATGCCGCGCTTCGTCAGCCCGATGACGATGTGCCGGAGTTCTCGATGCTCGGCCGGGCCGGTCGCCACACCAACATCCACCGGACCATGGCGCGGAGACGGGTTGAGCACTACCTTGCCGGCAGCAAGGCATCACTCTTGCCCGCGCAAAGCTATCTATTCCGGGATTTCCGGCTGCTTGTCAGCGTCTCGATTCCGGGCAATCCGGAGGATCTCGCGCGCCTCGACGATCTGCTGCTCTTGCGCGAAAGTGCCCGGGCAACCCTGCACGCGGCAGGTTTCCCGTCGCGGGCCTGGACGGCGGCCGATCTCGTCAACTGGGTGTCCGCGCTGATCGATCCGCATCGCCAGACGGGCGATTGTCTTCCGCTCACCTACGACGAGGGTCGGGAGCTTCGCGATCAGGTCATCGATCGTGCAACCCGCATGCGGATCCGGCAGACCGGCATTGACCTCTACAACCCGGCCGAAGCGAGCGCCAGCGAGCTGCGGCTCCTGTCGGTGCGGTCATTTCCGCCCCGCTTCGCGCTCTGGAACATGGGGAGCCTGATCGGCGACCTGTACCAGAGCACCTTGCAGTACCCCTGCCCGTTCATGCTGACGCTCGGGGTGCACGTGCTCGACCCGGAAGCAACGCGCAACTGGGCCTACCTAAAGGCCGCGCGCGCCACCACCAACGCCACAAGCTACATGGCCCGCTTTCTCCCCGATCTTCAGGAGCGCAAGGCCGACTGGGACATCGTCCTGAAGGCAATGGACGATGGCCAGCAACTGGTCGATTTGGTGCACCAAGTTGCGTTGTTCGCCCCCTCCGATGAGATTACCCGCGCCGAGCAGGCGGCGCGGTCGATTTTTCGGGCGCGCGGGTTCGAGCTGACCAACGACACCATGATGATGACGCAAGCGTTGATCGGATCACTCCCTATGACGCTCTCCGCACCCTTCCACGCGGATCTCAAGCGCATGAAGCGGGTGACGACGAAGACTTCCTCCAACGCCGTGCACCTCGCCCCCTTGATCGCCGAGTGGCAGGGCACCGGAACACCGGTGCTGCTCTTTGGAGGCCGGCGCGGCCAGGTCATGCAGCTCGATGTCTACGACAATCCTGCCGGCAACTACAACGTCGCAATTGCCGGCACGTCGGGTTCCGGCAAATCGCTGCTGTTGAACGAGATCGCCGCGGCCTATCTCGGCACCGGCGCCCGCGTCTGGATCATCGACGTGGGCCGCTCCTACGAGAAAGCCTGCCGCAACTTCGGCGGCAGCTTCATCG
>DAHVFK010000464.1 GCA_027317055.1 Betaproteobacteria bacterium
GAGCGAGGCTTCGACGAACGCGCGCCTGGAACGATTGAGAGCCTGCGGGGAACTGGAAGGACCAGGGCCTGAACCCGCGGCTGCGCCTTCCTCGAACTGCCGCGTATAACCTGGGCTACTCGGGCGCTCCGCACCTCCTCTCCGCCGGAGGTCGGCCGCGAGAACTACTCAGCGACGGATCCCACCGACATTGATGAGCGGCGACAACGACGTCCGGGGGACGCCGAAGACAACCGCACGCTCAGTATCAATGCGGCCCCGGTGATTGACGGAAAATGACAAATCAACTGTCATGTGACAAAGTTGTCTTCCGCAGAGGCACAATGACCAGCGAACTGAGTCGATTCGGGCCACTTCTTGCCCGCCACCGTAAGGCGCTTTGCCTGACCCAGAAGGAGCTCGCGCTAAAGGTGGGCTGCGACACGTCGTACGTTAGTTACCTTGAGAGAGGCGATCGGCCCTGCCCTGAACACACGGCGGTAGACATCGCTGCAGCCTTGGAAATTCCCTACGCCGAGCGGCAGCTCCTAATTGCCGCCGCTCGCGCTGATCGTGAGGCGCACAAGGCGGACCGGGTCAGAGAGCTCATCGCGGCTGCCGAAGATGGCGCCGCAACTATTGATGTCGGTGGTCGCGCGGGCCCGGCCCGCGACCACCTCCAGGACGTCCAGTCCGGGCTCAGCACAGGCACCCATCTCGTCGTCAACCCGCCAGTGGCCAAGGAGGCTCTTGAGGGCATCGCCACGGAATTGGCGCGCGAGCGCTTCGCGCCGACCTTCGGTGCAGTGACAGACACCGCCAACTACCGGGCGGCAGAATCGGGAGGACTAGAGGGGGCCGAGGCGGAGCCCACGATGCTACTTGTGATCGAGCGCTTCGGAGTGCCTCTATCGACCGTCCCATTGATCCTAGACGACTACGCTATCGGCAGAGCGCGCCGGTCGGACATCGTCCTCGACAGTCCCTACGTTTCGGAACTGCATGCGCGGTTGATCATCGTGAATAACCGTTGCTTTGTGGAGGACATAGGCTCGAAGAACTCGGTCTTGTTGAATGGCAACCGCTTGGCCAGCGGCGAGCGCCATCCATTTCGGTCCGTCGACACGGTGCGGATAGCCGAGTTCCAACTCAGGCTCATGGAACGGGCAAGGGAATCGCGAACACGGACGCTTTGAACTCTCGCGAATGGCTGCTCCTCGCGCCGGCGGGCGACGAAAAGGAGAAAGCGCCGCACCGAGAGCACTCGCGTTAGACTGTCGCGCGTGTGGGAGAGCGACGTGCAACCGGACCACCTCGGTGACTATGAACTGCTGAACCCGATCGGCGAGGGCGGCATGGGAATCGTCTGGCGCGCTTTCGATTCGAAGCTCCGCCGCGAGGTGGCGCTGAAGCTTCTTCGCCCAGGCGTGCTGGGCGACCAGCCGACATCGGCCGCATTGTCGCGGGAAGCACGTGCGCTGGCTGCCGTCGAGCACCCGGCGATCGTTCCCATCTACGAACTCCGCTTGGACGAGCACCGCCCGTACATGATCATGCGCTTGATGACTGGCGGGACCCTCACCGATCGGCTACGCAGCGGTCGCCTATCGGTTGAGCAAGCGACGCGCGTCGTTACACGTGTCGCGGGAGCGCTGGATGCCCTTCACGCGCGTGGCATGACGCACACTGATGTGAAGCCGAGCAACATCCTCTTCGACCAAGAGTCGAGCGCATACCTCTCCGACTTCGGCATCGCCCGGTTCGCTAGCGCGACCCAGTCGTATCCGCCTGCTGCCGCTGCGGGTGTTGCGGAGTACATGAGCCCCGAGCGGATTAAAGGAGGGAAAGCCGACCCATCCTGGGATATTTATGGACTGGCGATGGTCTGTTTCCAGGCGTTGGCGGGCCGCCCCGCGTTCGAGGGTGACGACTGGGAGGCAGTGATGTACCAGCAACTCAACGTAATAGTGCCCTCGTTGAGCGACTTCAGTCCGGAGGCAGGGGCACGGGTGTCGGCCGTGCTGTCGCGAGCGCTCGCGAAGGACCCGAGCGAGCGTTTCCCGACTGCCTCGAGTTTCGCAGCTGCCCTTGAGGCCGCGGCGGATACTCCTTCGCACGCTGACCCCCTTCCGAGTCCCTTGATAAGAGAACATGATCCAGCGGTCACCAAGGGGAGAACCGCCGAGCTCAGTGAATTCATTCGCGTCACGTGGGCCATCCTCGGCCTTGGCTGGCTCGTGACTTGGGCTTACAGCTTCGCGCAGTCGTGGCAGTCAGGACTGGAAACATGGGCAATCGGTGCCGGGAGTGGCCTCGCGGCTGTATTAATCAGCGGTGTCTACGTGCTCGTTAGTTATCTCTTCGACCAAGATTGGAACTTCAGAACGTACACGTATCTAGGGACCACGCTATCTCTAATCTACTATCCGCTTTGGTACTACCTGGTCGTACGTTGACACCGGACATATCGCCCACGGCGAGAGATATGACCAGATCTTGGGGATGGGGGCCGGGTGAGGGAGGTCAGGCGGCACTCCTGTGGGTGGTGTCGATGATACCGTCGATGAACCGTCTGCCGGCAAGCACCTCCGGGATGAGTTGATGTTCGTCGAGCTTGCGCCAGTGCTGCTGGGCGTGTTCGACGAGTTTGTAGACCCTCGCCAGGCAGGCATCGCGGCTCCCTGAGCCCTTGGTCCGTCGGTGGCGCAGCCCGACGGTGGCGAAGGTGGACTCGATAGGATTGGTGGTCCGCAGGTGTTTCCAGTGTGTCACGAGTCGCCTGAGACTGATCCACCTGAGAGCCGCCAGTGTGATCCACCGCAGAGCCGGCAATGTGATCCAGCCGAGAGCCGGCAACGTGATCCACCCATGTTCGGCAACGTGATCCACCTCGCTCCATCGACCCAGCCAGACTACGTTCCCGCGAAAAGTGGGGACAGGGATGGAGCGCTTGCACATGAACGACATTCGAGAGGTGCTCGAACGTAGCCGGCGAGGCGAGAGCGATCGGGCGATTGCGCGCGACCTGCATCTGTCACGGGTGACGGTGCGCAAGTATCGGCG
>DAHVFK010000465.1 GCA_027317055.1 Betaproteobacteria bacterium
GTCGCTCTCGACCCGGGCGTGGCCGTAGATCTCGGCCCCGATCTGCAACGGCTCGCGGGTCGCCTCCAGCCCGGCGGGCCGGGCGTGCAGCACGCTGCCGCTGTAGCACAGCCGCGCCACGCCCTGGCGGTTGAGCAGGTGCGCGTCCAGGCGCGCCACCTGCGGCGTGATGTCCGCCCGCACGCCCATCATGCGCCCCGAGAGCTGGTCGACCAGCTTGAAGGTGCGCAGGTCGAGGTCGCGCCCGGTGCCGGTGAGCAGCGACTCGAGGTACTCGAGCAGCGGCGGCATCACCAGCTGGTAGCCGTGAAGCGCGAACTGGTCGAGGATCGCGCGCCGCAGCGCCTCGATGCGCGCCGCCTCGGCGGGCAGGATGTCCTCGATGTATTCCGGCAGCAGCCAGCGCATGGCGGTGGACACCGTTCAGCGCGTCACCAGCAGCATCAGCAGCCCGACCAGCATCGAGGTCAGTCCGATGAAACGGACCTGCCCGTCGGTCAGCTGCGTGATGCGGCGAAAGGTGTCGCGCCAGACCCTAGGGGCGAGGAAGGGCAACGCGCCCTCGATGACGAGCATCAAGGCGAAGGCCATGAGGAAGGTGGTGCCCATCGCTCATTTTTTCTTCGCAGGCTGGCGCCCCGCCGGATCCTTGAAGTAGCGGAAGAAGCTCGAATCCGGGTCGAGCAGCATCAGGTCGTTCTTGCCGCGGAAAGTCGACCGGTACGCCTCCAGGCTGCGGTAGAAGGCGTAGAACTCGGGGTTCTGCGAGAAAGCCTTGGCATAGATGTCGGTCGCCTTCGCGTCGCCCTCGCCCTTGGTCTTCTGCGCGTCGCGGTAGGCCTCGGCCAGAATCACCTCGCGCTGCCGGTCGGCATCGGCGCGAATGCGCTCTGCCTCGGCCGCGCCGGTCGAGCGCAGCTCGTTGGCGACGCGCTTGCGCTCGGATTCCATGCGGCGGTAGACCGACTCGCTCACTTCCTGCGGCAGATCGACGCGCTTCAAGCGCACGTCGACGATCTCGACCCCGATGCGCCGCAACTCCTGGTCGACCTTGTCGCGCACCACCCCCATGATCTCGTCGCGCTGCCCGGAAACCACGTCGTGCACGGTGCGGCGCCCGAACTCGGCCTGCAGGCTGTCCGAGATGGTCTGCCGGATGCGCGTCGTGGCGGCGAACTCGTCGCCCCTGACGCTGATGTAGAACTGCTTCACGTCCTTGATGCGCCACATCACGAACGAGTCCACCAGCACCGGCTTCTTCTCCGAGGTGATGAAGCGCAGCGGCTCGGGGTCGTCGTAGCTCAGGATGCGCATGTCGAATTGGCGCACGTTCTGCAGCATCGGCCATTTGAAATGCAGCCCGGGCGCACTCACCACGTCCTTGATCTCGCCCAGCTGGAACACGATCGCGTTGTAGCGCTGGTCGACCGTGAACAGCGTGCCCGAAATCACCAGCAGCACGGCGACCAGCGCCGCGATCAGCGGTCCGATCGCCCTCATGGCCGCTCTCCGCGGTCGCGGCTGCGCAGCGAGTCGCGCGAGCGCGGGCTCGTGTCGGTTGGCGCCGCCGGCGACGGGGTCTGCGAGGCGTCCGACTCGGACGGCGTCGCCGTGCCACCGCGCTGCATCAGCTTGTCGAGCGGCAGGTAGAGCAGGTTGCCGCTGCCCTTGTAGTCGAGGATGATCTTCGAGGTAGAGGACAGCACCTGTTGCATGGCGTCCAGGTACAGGCGCTCGCGCGTCACCGCCGGCGCCTTGGCGTATTCCGCCAGCACGTTCCCGAAGCGCGACGCCTCGCCCTCGGCGTTGGCGATCACGCGCTGCTTGTAGCCCTGCGCCTCCTGCAGCAGCCGCGCCGCGCCGCCGCTCGCCCGCGGGATCACGTCGTTGGCGTAAGCTTGTCCTTCGTTCACCTGCCGCGCGCGATCCTGGTTCGCCTTGACCGCATCGTCGAACGCGGCCTGCACCTGCTCCGGCGGCTGCGCGGCTTGGATCGTGACCGAGCTGACCGAGATCCCGGTGCCGTAGCGGTCGAGAATCTCCTGCATCAGCTTGCGCGCCTTGATCGCGATTTCCTCACGCGACTCGTACAGGATCCCGTCCATCTTGCTCTTGCCGATCACCTCGCGCATGGCGCTCTCGGCGGTGCGCATCGCGATTTCATCCGGGTTGCGCGTGTTGAACAGAAAATCCTTGGCGTCCTGGACGGTGTACTGGACCGCGAACTGCAGGTCGACGATGTTTTCGTCGTCAGTCAACATGAGCGATTCGCGCTGCACCTTGGTGCGCACGTTGTTGCGGTAGCCGACCTCGAGCGTGCGCACCTGCGACACGTTGACCAGCTCGCTCGACTGCATCGGCCACGGCAGGCGCCAGCGCAGGCCCGGGCCGGTCTGCTCGGAGTACTTGCCGAAGGTGAGCACGATCGCGCGCTGGCTCGCGTCGACGATGTAGAACCCGCTCGCCAGCCAGACCGCGAGCACGAGCAGGATCAGCACGCCCGCGCCGCCGCCGAAGGCGCGCGCCGAGGGCATCTCGGGCGGCGGCCCGCCGCCGTTGCCGCCGCTGCCGCGGCGCCCGAACAGGCCGCTCAGGCGGCGGTTGAACGCGCGCCACATCTCGTCCAGGTCCGGCGGGCCTTGATTGCCCCCGGGGCCCTGTCCGCGGGGCCCGCGCCCCCAATTCGGGTCGTTCAACGGCATGATTGGACCAAGGAACTCAGTGAGGTTGCAGGAAAAGCGCTTCGGGAGCGGACTCGCCGCGGGCCGAAGCCCTGGCCGCCGCGATCTCGGTGATCGCAGCGCGCAAATCGCCGAGGCCGTCGCCGGTGCGCGCGCTCACGCGAACGCGGCGGATATTACCATACTCATCCCGCTCGAGACCCGGCTCCAGCCGGGCGAGGTCGATCTTGTTCCATACCAGCAGCTGCGGCACCCCGTCGGCGCCGATCTCGGCCAGCACCTTGTTCACTTCCTCGGCCTGCTCCGCGCGCGCGGGCGACGCCGCATCGACCACGTGCAG
>DAHVFK010000466.1 GCA_027317055.1 Betaproteobacteria bacterium
GGCGAGCAGCGTGGCCGACAGCCCGACCGGGCCCTGGCCGAACACCGCGAGCGTGTGTTCGCCCGAGAGCTTCATGCGGTGCAGCGCGGCGTAGGCGGTGCCGGTGCCGCAGGAGATCGCCGCGCCCTCCTCGAACGAGAGCGCCTCGGGCAGCGGCACCATGGTGCGCGCCGGCGCCTTGAGGTACTTCGCGTGCGCGCCGTGGCCGGTCACGCCGTAGACGGTGATCCCGGCGCGGCACAGCTGCGACCAGCCGACGCGGCAGTGCGCGCAAAGGCCGCAGCCCTTGTAATGGTGGTTCATCACGCGCGCCCCGAGCGGCGCATCGGCCTCGCTTACGCCCGCGCCGCGCGCGACGATCACGCCGCAGGGCTCGTGGCCCGCGATTACCGGCCCGCCCGAGCCGCCCAGGCCGAGCGCGGCGCCCGCGCCGCCGCCTGCGCGCGGCGCGCGGTAGGCGTGCAGGTCGCTGCCGCACATGCCCGAGGCCTTGATCTCGATCACCACCTCGCCGGGGCCGGGCGCGGGATCGGGGAATTCGCGCAGCTCCAGCTCGCGCTCGCCGAGGAAGACGACTCCGTGCATGCCTTGCCCTCCTTCGCTCAGCTCGCCGCCGCGTTGGGCAGCTTGCTCACCTGCGGCAGGTCGCAGGCGAGGATCGCCTGGCGCAGCGCCTCGATCGCCTGCGGGCGCGGAAAGCTCCTGCGCCACGCGAGTGCGACGCGCCGCTGCGGCGCCGGCCTGGCGAACGGGCGAATGCGGATCAGCCCGGTCTTGCCGCCGGCGCCGACCGAGGTCGACGGCAGCACCGTGACGCCGACCCCGCTCGCCACCATCTGCCGGATCGTCTCGAGCGACCCGCCCTCGAGCGCCTTGGCCAGGTGGCTGCGGTGCGGCAGGCGCGCCGCGGCGTGGCAGAAATCGAGCACCTGGTCGCGCAGGCAGTGCCCCTCGCCCAGCAGCAGCAGGCTCTCCTTGGTCAGCTCGTCGGCGGTCACGCTCTTCTTCTTCTCGAAGGGATGGCCCTGCGGCACCGCGACCAGGAACGGCTCGTCGTACAGCGCGCGCGTCGCAATCCCGGGCTCGGCGAACGGCAGCGCGATCAGGATCGCGTCCACCTCGCCCTGCTTGAGCATCTCGCCCAGGCGGTGAGTGAAATTCTCCTGGATCAGCAGCTGCATCGCGGGCGCGGCTCGGCGCAGGATCGGCACGAGTTTCGGCAGCAGGTACGGCCCGATGGTGTAGATCGCGCCCAGGCGCAGCGGCTCGGCAAGCGGGTCGTGCCCGGCGGCAGCGAGCTCCTTGATGTGCGTCGCGCCCTCGAGCACGCGCTGCGCCTGCTCGACCACGCGTTGGCCGACCGGCGTTACCGACACCTCTCCCGGGCCGCGCTCGAACAGCGTGACCCCGAGCTCCTGCTCCAGCTTCTTGATCGCCACCGACAGCGTCGGCTGCGAGACGAAGCACGACTCCGCCGCGCGCCCGAAGTGCCGCTCGCGCGCCACCGCGACGATGTAGCGCAGTTCCGTCAGCGTCACGGCAGCCCTTCGATAAAATCGTGGATCGCATCCTCGAGCGCCTGCTCGTGCCCGGTATAGAAATGGTCAGCCGCCGAGATCACGATCTGCTTCGAGCGCGGAATCAGGTGCAGTATTTGCCCGCGCTCGTCCGACCGGCGCAGCACTGCCGGCAGGTCGTTCGCGCCGCGAACGTCGAGTACTGGCACGTGCACGTTCTCCAGTTCCCCGAACGGCCCGCCGCGCCCCAGGCACACCCAGGCCGCGAACGGCGCCTCGGGCGTGGCCGCGAAGTACGACTCGCTCATCCACGAGCCCATGCTGTGCGAAAGCAGCACCGGATGCGCGTAGCCCTTGCCCGCCAGCCACGCCGCCCCCGCGCCGATGCGATCGATCGCCTGCGGAAACAGCTTCGGGTAATAGTCCGCAGCCTTCGCGTCCGCCGCCTGCACTGGCATTTGTATGGAGAGCGTCGCGTAGCCCATGTCCGACAGCGCCACGCGCAGAATCCCGATCAGCCCTAAATCGGGGTGCACCCCGAGCCCGTGCACCAGCAGCACCGCCCGCTTCGCCCCCTTCACCGCCGTGTACAGCCCGAGAAACTCCCGCCCCTGCTTCTCCTTCAGCCAGACCGCGTCCCCCACCACCACGTTCGGCACCACCTCGTCCGCCCAGCGTTTCTCGCGCGCATAGTCCTGCGCCCGCGCGAGCGGCGCGGCGAGCAGCAAGACGAGCGCAACGATGGTCAGAACTCGGCTCATATATATGGTTGGCGTAAAATCCCCTCGCGCGCCCCGGTAGCTCAGTGGATAGAGCGGCCCCCTCCTAAGGGGCAGGTCGTACGTTCGATTCGTATCCGGGGCGCCACTCCGATCACGTCGCGAACTGGAAGTTTATCGGTTTTGCGGCGATCATAGCGCAGGCCTAAATGCACCGCTCGAGCGCGCCGGCGCCGCGGGGGTAGCATTGTTCAGCGCCCGCTGCGGGCGCATTCGATCGGAGGCAGCGTGAACGACACTCAGAAACTGGCGGCGGAAATCTTCGCTCGCGTCATGGCAGGACGCGCGCTGACCGGATACCAGACCATGAATCCGGAGCAGCTCGCAGCCGAGGCCCGCGCCGTCTATGCGCAGGCCGAGGCGTTCACCAAGGTCATGGCCGAAAATTCCTGATTCAGCAATCGACTTCCTGCTCGGCCTCGCCCCGCCCGGCGACGCGCAGCAGGCCCGCGCGCGTCAAAATCTGTGTCGACCCCGCAAAATCGCCGTATTAGCCGATTCGGGCGATTGTTACCCGGGTTCGCGCGGTATAACGTCTATTGGAAGGAGGGCCCTATGCGGACTTCCACTACGCGCTATCCCGGATGGGTCGATGTCGGCGTATCGTTTGTCTGGCAGTTGACCTTCGTCGCGGGATGTTTCGCCCTGGCCGTCTGGTTGTGGCCGTCCGGCCTGCTGGAAACCTCGCTCGAGACGCTCACCCCGGGTCACGCTCTACGCGCC
>DAHVFK010000467.1 GCA_027317055.1 Betaproteobacteria bacterium
CTCCCAGTCCTTGAAGCCGACGGTGGTGGCCTGGCGGAAGGTGGGGCGGCGGTGAAGGCGGATCCAGGCTTCGGTGATGACGCCCCGGGGAGCCCTCGGAGCCGATGAACATCCGATCCGGGCTCGGGCCCGCGCCCGAGGCGGGCAGGCGGCGCGATTCGAGCGTGCCCGCGGGGGTGACCACGCGCAGCGCTTCGACGTGGTCGTCGATCTGGCTGTAGACGGTGGCGTAGTGGCCGGCGGCGCGGGTGGCGATCCAGCCGCCCAGCGACGAAAACTCCCAGGCCTGCAGGAAAAAGCGCAGCGTGAGGCCCGAGGCTTTCAGTTGCCGCTCGAGGCTGGGGCCGAGCACGCCCGCCTGCACGCGCGCGGCTTGCGAAGTCTTGTCGATCTCGAGCACGCGGTCGAAGTGCGAGAGATCAATGGTCAGCACGGCCTTCGCGTCCGCGGGCGGGTTGACGCCGCCGACCACGCTCGAGCCGCCGCCGAAGGGGATCGCGGCGATGCCGTGCGCGCCGCACCAGTCGAGCAGATTGACGATGTCGAGCTCGGTCTGCGGGGTGGCGACCACGTCCGGCGGATTGGAGAAGTCGCGCCGGTGGATCATCTTCGACAGATCGATCGTCGAGCGGCCGTAGCTGTGCGCGAGGCGCGCGTGGTGGTCGGTTGTGCAGACCGATTTCAGGCTCGCGGGCGGGTTGACGCGCGGGGCGCGCAGGGTGATCTCGTCTTCGCGCGGCATCGGGGCGGGGTCGAAGCCGTCGATGCCGAGCAGGTCGGCCCAAGCGCTTTCGAACCATTCGAGTTCCCCGGGCGGGAGCGGCTCGTTCTCGAAGCCCCAGCCGTAGAAGCTGCGGCGGCGCTCGGTCATCGCTCTTCTCCTCGCAAGCGGGCGGCAATCTCGGCCCGAAGTTCCTTCAGGCTGCCACGATAGAGCCATATGGCGCCGCAGAGTCCGTACAGCGCGAGCGACGCAGGAAAATTCGCTTCGCGCATCAGCTCCAGCGCGATCGGGTTCTTGAAGTGCCAGTAGATCCAGTAGCAGCCGTCGACCGTGAACCAGGTCGCGAACAGCATCGCCGGCCACTGCCGCCAGCGGCGCTCGAGGATGACGCGCAGGCTCCACGGCGCGGTCAAATAGGCCAGGATCGCCATGATGAGGCTGATCGGAACGTCCCAGTCGGGAGCCTGGTAGTAGAACGATCCGGCGATCAGCAGGGCGATGCCGAGCGCGAGGGTAACGAGCTTCCAGGGTCGCGCATATTCCATCCGCGTCAGCCGGCCTTGCGCAGGGACTTGATCGTCTTCCAACCGGCTTGGCCAGGTACGCGACATTCCCAGAACGTCCAGCCGTTGACCGGATTGCCGGTGATCGATACCGCGGCCGACGACGGCGAGTCGTAGCGCTTGCCGTTCAATACCAGCGCTCCGCTCTCGACCCGCGCGAGATAGGTCTGCCCCTTGTAGCTGGCACGGAACTCGGTTCCGGTCTGGAAACGAACGCCCTTTGTGACCCAGTCCCCCGGCGCTGGAGCGCCACCCGCAACCGCAGGGCCTTTCTTCGCAGGTAGACCGAGAATCTGGCGCAGGACATCGTTCTCCGACACCTCTTCCGACGGGCGGCGCAGCGTGATGGCTTTGTAGACGTCGAAGTCGACCTCGATTGTCCTCATATCAATCCCCTGGCTCCGGAGACGGATAGAGTACTATAGTTACTATTTATAGGAAATAGCAGGAATAGTGCCTTATTTGCCCTTTGACTTGGGTCTGGTGATTCTTTAATGTGACGTATATCTAACATCAGAGTATGGGATGCGAATCGAGGAGCTTGGGCGGGAGTTGCGTAGGGCAAGGCTCGCGCGCGAGCTCACCCAGGCCCAGCTCGCGCGCGCGGCGGGCATTTCCCGCGAGACGCTCAATCGCCTGGAAAGCGGCCTGGTAAGCGACCTTGGCCTGCGTAAGGTGCTGGCCGTGGCGGATCAGCTCGGGCTCAATCTGGCTCTCGAGCAGGGGGTGCGGCCGCGCAGGCCCGATTACGTGCGCATGGCCTGCACGACCGCAGGCGTCAGCCTGAGGACGCCGTTGGGGGAGGAAGAACTGATTCGCGCCCTTCTCACCGGCAGAGTGCCAAGAGGAAAGAGGGTCCATTTGAGGACACTCTTCGATGAAGCGCCATTGCCGCTGCTCAGAGGCCTGGCCGATGAGGCCGCTCGGTGGTCTAGCCCCGGCAAGCTGCAACGCAATCTCGACAGACTCGCTCAGGCGGTGGAATCTTCCCGTCCGACAGAGCAATGGCTGACGACCCGCTGAAAATCTGGCAAACGCTCTTTGCGCGAGCGCTAGAGCTGATCGACTCGGTCGCAAAGTCTGCACCACCTCTCGACGATTGGAGCTTCGGCGGCGGAACGGTGCTTATGCGCCGCCACCACCATCGCTTGAGCAAAGATATCGATATCTTCATCTCGGACCCCCAGTACCTCGGGCATCTCACCCCTCGCCTGAATTCAGACGCGGAAAAGATGACCGGTGACTACACTGAAGATGCACGATTCCTGAAGTTACGATTTGCCGAGGGCGAAATAGATTTCGTCGCCTCCGCGCCGCTTACGCAAGACCCGACGATCACCGAGATGATCCTCGACCGCGATATCGCGGTCGAGACTTCGGCCGAGATCCTGGCCAAAAAGCTCTGGCACCGAGGCAAGGAATTCAAGGCGCGCGACATCTTCGATTTCGCCCTGCTCGTGGAAAAGGAGCCGCAGGCACTCCGGCCGATCGCTCCGATAATGCGCGATAGGCGGGAGGTCATTCTGCGACGCATCGGATCGGCCGAATCGGTACTGCGACAGGAATTTGAACTGTTAGAGACCCTCGACTACCGACGCAGCTTCGATGAGTGCGTCGGCCTTGTCACGCGTGCACTCGAGTCCGCGGACCGTCCCTAGACTGTAAATCGACTCTGACCCCGATTTCCCCTGAGATCGTTCTCCGGCTCGGGAAGGTTCGGCGTAAT
>DAHVFK010000468.1 GCA_027317055.1 Betaproteobacteria bacterium
GCTCGACATGGCCTGGCAGGCGCGCGCGCAATTCGTCTACAAGATCGAGCCGCTGCAGGACTCGCTCGCCCGTGCGCGCCAGGCCGGCGGCGGTCCGGTGGTCTTGCTCGATCACTACGACAACTGCGCCTCGGGCGGCACCATGGACACCATGACCGTGCTCGGGGGCATCCTCGACGCGGGGCTGGAAAACGCCGCCGCGTTCGCGATCTGCGACCCGCAGGCCGTCGAGCAGATGAAACAGGCGGGCCGGGGCGCGAAGGTCACGCTCGATCTCGGCGGCAAGAGCGACATGCCGAGCCTCGGTCTGAAGGGCAAGCCGCGCCAGGTGAGCGGCACGGTGAAGAAGATCATCGACGGCGCCTACCGCAACGAAGGCCCGATGGCGCGCGGCGAGCTGATGGATATGGGATTGTCAGCCGTGCTCGACACCGGCAAGGTCGAGATCGCGGTCATCACGCGCCACAGCGAGCCCTACGACATCGGCGCCTTCCGCGCGCTCGGCATCGACCCGTCGAGAAAGCGCTACCTCATGCTCAAGAGCCGCGTGCACTGGCGTGCCGGCCTGGGCCCGTTGGCGAAGAGCGTGATCGAGTGCGCCGGCACCGGCGTGTGCACCTCCGACTACTCGCAACTCGACTTCCGCCGCGTGCGGCGCCCCATCTACCCGCTCGATTCAATTTAGCGTCAGGGCGCGATGTAGGCGTAGCCGCGGTTCTGGAGGGTCATGAGCGAAATCCAGCCGTTGCCGACCACCTTGACCGGCGGGATCACGTTCTCCGCCTTGGTGCCCTGCTGCCGGATCGCAACCGAGCACTGCACCAGGTCCCCGACACCCGGCGCGCCGCGCATCTGATCGAGCTTGGCCGCGATCTTGGCCGCGAATTCCCTGTCCTCGGGCTTGATCATCGATTGATCGGTCTGGATCAGCCTCGTCGCCGGGCCGCGGAACGCCAGCACGAAATGCGGCGTCACGCCCTGCCGGATCAGTGACTCGCGCGTCTCGTCTATGACGTTGAGCTGGCCCAGCAGCTTCTTGCCTTCGCCGGCCGTGATATCGAACGCCACCCAGACCTCCTTGACGCCGGCAAGCGCCTCGTGGTCGTCCGCGCCCGCCGCAAAGGCGCACGGCGTCGCGAACTGGGCACCGAGTGCAAGAACAATTGCGGCAACGAATTGATTCGCGAATTTCTTCATCGCAGGCCTCCTTGGCAGTCAGCTCGCCGCGCGCGTCCTGTCGAGCACCGTCATCGCCGAGGCGACGACGCTCGCGACGTCGGACAGGTTGGTCGGCACGATCATGGTGTTGTTGGTCCTGGCGAGGTTGCCGAGCGCGCCGATATAGAGCTCCGCGACCTTCAGGTTCGCGGCCTGCAGACCGCCTTCCTTGCCGATCGCGTTGGCGACCGCCTCGACCGCCGCGGCGGTCGCCTCCGCCACCACGCGCAGCGCGGTCGCCTCGCCCTGCGCCTTGTTGATCGCCGATTGCTTCTGGCCTTCTGACTTGAGTATCGCCGCCTGCTTTTCGCCCTCCGCCAGGTTGATTTCCTGCTGCTTCTCGCCCTCGGACTTGGCGATCAGCGCGCGCTTTTCCCGCTCGGCGGTGATCTGGGCCTGCATCGCGCGCAGGATCGTCTCGGGAGGGGTCAGGTTCTTCACCTCGTAGCGCAGCACCTTCACGCCCCAGGAACGGCCCGCCTCGTCGAGCACGCTCACGATCTGGCGGTTGATCACGTCGCGGCTTTGCAGCGACTGGTCGAGCTCCATCTTGCCCACCTCGCTGCGCAACGTGGTCTGCGCGAGCTGCACGATGGCGAACACGTAGTCGGAGGTACCGTAGGAAGCCAGGCGCGGATCGGTAACCTGATAGTAGATGAGTCCGTCCACCGCGAGCTGGGTATTGTCCTTGGTGATGCAGACCTGCTCGGCGACGTCCAGCGGAACTTCTTTCAGCGAATGCTTGTAGGCGACGCGGTCGAAGAACGGGATGATGATGTTGAGCCCCGGCTCCAGCACCAGGTGGAACTTTCCCAGGCGTTCCACGACCCATGCGTTCTGCTGCGGCACGACGCGCACGCCCTCGATCACGAACACCGCGGCCAGCGCGACGACGAAAAACGGAATCGCGAACGGCCGGATGTCCGGCACCGCGGCAATGGCGATGGTGGCGATCACCACGGCGATGAGCTTCGCAAACATGCTGCCTCCCTTCGAGCGCGAGAAATCGTTGAGGGCCTGCGCCAGGTCAGGCGGGCCGGGTCTTGGAAACCGTGAGCGTGTTGCCATCGATCGATTCGACGTAGAGAACCTCGCCGCGCTCGCCAGCGATTGCGCCCGTGATGCGCGCGTCCCAGAGCGCATCGCGGTATCTCACGCGCGCCTGGCCGGCGTCCTGGTTCAGCCAGGAATCGAAAGCGGCCGGCTGGCCGAAATCGAGGCCCTGCATGCGCTTCGTTCCGGCCGTCTTCTTGTACCGATGCACCCAGACCACGCCAGCCACTCCAACCACCGCCGCGGCGACCGCCTGCCAGGCGAACACGGCGCCCGCGTACGCCAGGCCCGCGCCGGCGAAAGCGGCAACGCCGAGCACCAGCAGATAGAACGTGCTTGTCACGAGTTCGACGATGACGAGCACGAAGCCGGCGATCAGCCAGACGAGAAAGCTGTCTATTTGCACTTTCGGAAACTCCCGATCCCGCAGCCTATACTAATCCTCAATCGCGAAGGTCAATCCCGCCCGCGCCTGCAGGCGCGGGATGAGCTTCTGGCCCATCGCGGCGCCGGGCGTCCACATCCCGCCAGCGGTCTGCCGACGGTCGACGTCCTCGATCAGGCACAGCGCGCTTTCCGAGATCATCTTCGACGTGGAGGCGTAGCCCGGATCGCCCTCGCCGCGGACCGACGCCCGCAGCGTGCGCCCGTCGGCGCTTTGGCCGATGAACAGCAGCTCGTAGCCGCCGGCCTCGCGCTCCTTTTCATCGGGGCCTTCGCCCGGCTTGGGC
>DAHVFK010000469.1 GCA_027317055.1 Betaproteobacteria bacterium
CTATTGTCTCGGTGCAGAACCGCTACAACCTTGCGGACCGCGCCTCCGACAAGGTGCTCGCCGCCTGCGAGCGGCTCGGCATCGCGTTCCTGCCCTGGTATCCGCTCGGCGCGGGAAGCAGCCTGCGCTCGGCGCCGGTGAAGAAGGTCGCCGCGCGCCGCGGCGCGACGCCAGCCCAGGTGGCGCTCGCCTGGCTGCTCGCGCGCTCGCCGGCGATGCTGCCGATCCCCGGCACGGCTTCGGCTGCGCACCTGGAGGAGAACCTGCGCGCCGCCGATCTCGCACTCTCGGCGCAGGACATCGCCGAGCTCGGCTAGCGCCGCGCTGTCAGGCCGCGGCGACGCGGTTTTCCGTTCCGCATCAGTCGGTCGGCCCTTGCCCGTCGCCTGCAGGCGACGAAAGCGGCAGGCGGCACGGGCACGGCGAGGCTGGCACGGCAGTTGCTGCACTGGCGGCATTCATCCGCGAAAGGAAGCAACGATGAGCGCTCGACTTCATCTCCTTGCCGCCGCGCTGGGCGCCTGCCTCGCGCTGGCGGCGACTCACGCCAGGTCCGCCGGCGCGCCGCACGCGGACGACTTCGCCACGCTCGACGCCAACCACGACGGCAGGCTGGACCGCAACGAATACGTCAAGGCCGGCGCGATCTACGACCGCATCCGCGTCGCGAGCTACGTCGACGACAGCATGATCACCGCCAGGGTCAAGGCCAAGCTGCTGGCGGAGGAGAAGCTCAAGGGCTTCCAGATCGGGGTCGAAACGGACCACGGCCGCGTGCTGCTCTCGGGCTTCGTGGACAGCCCGACGCTGCGCGAGCGCGCGCTGCGGATCGCCTCCAACGTCGAGGGCGTGCTCGACGTGCGCAATGGAATCGTGGTTCGCTGACCCGCGCGCGCGGGCGGCGGCCCGGGCTCAGGCCTGGACCGAGTAGCCGCCGTCGACCGGGATCGCCGCCCCGGTGACGAAGTCCGACGCCGGCGCGGCAAGAAAGACCGCGATGCCGCGAAAGTCGTCGATCGCGCCCCAGCGCCCGGCCGGGGTGCGCTTGAGCACGCTGTCGTGCAGGCTCGGTATCTGCGCGCGCGCCTTCACTGTCAGCTCGGTGTCGATCCAGCCCGGCAGGATGGCGTTGACCTGGATGTTGTCCGCGGCCCAGGCCGAGGCGCAGGCCTTGGTGAACTGCACGATGCCGCCCTTGCTCGCGGCGTAGGCGGGGGCGAAGCCGGCGCCGAAGATCGATAGCATCGAGCCGATGTTGATCACCTTGCCGCGCCCGGCCTTTTTCAGCAGCGGATAGGCCGCGTGCGAGCACAGGAAGGCGCTGGTGAGGTTGGTGTCGATCACCTCGCGCCACTCGGCGAGCGACAGCGCCTGCGGCGGCTTCCTGATGTTGGTGCCGGCGTTGTTGACCAGGATGTCGAGCCGGCCGCAGCGTGCCGCGACGGCCTCGAACAGCGCGCCGACCGATTTCTCGTCGGTGACGTCGGCCTCGAGCGCGAGCGCGCCGCCCGCGCCCAGCGCCTGCAGCTGCGCCACCGCGGCGGCGGATTTCTTTGCGTTGCGCGCGGCGACGACCACCCGCGCGCCTGCGCCGGCCAGCCCGCGCGCGAGCCCGAGGCCTATGCCGCCGTTGCCGCCGGTGACGAGCGCCACCTTGCCGTCGAGTCGGAACATCCTTCCTCCTAGCCGATCGCGCCCGCGGTCTGGGGCTTGATGCCGAGCCGCTCGAACAACGACTGATCGCTTTCGACTTGCGGGTTGCCGGTGGTCAGCAGCCTGTCGCCGTAGAAGATCGAGTTTGCGCCGGCCAGGAAGCACAGCGCCTGAAGGGTATCCGACATCGTCTCGCGCCCGGCCGACAGGCGTACCCGCGCGGTCGGCATCGTGATCCGTGCCGCCGCGATCGTGCGCACGAATTCGAGCTCGTCAATTCGTGCGGTTCCATACAGCGGCGTGCCTTCGACCTGAACCAGATTGTTGATTGGCACGCTTTCCGGGTGCGGGTCGAGCGCCGCGAGCTGGGCGATCAGCGCGGCGCGGTCGTGCCGCGACTCGCCCATGCCGACGATTCCGCCGCAGCACACCCGGATCCCCGCCTCGCGCACGTACTCCAAGGTCTGCAGCCGGTCCTGGTACTGGCGAGTGCTGATAATGTGGCCGTAGAAGGAAGGCGACGTGTCAAGATTGTGGTTGTAGTAGTCCAGTCCGGCATCGTGCAAGCGCCTAGCCTGCGCTTGCTTCAGCATGCCGAGCGTTACGCAGGTCTCAAGCCCCAACGCGCGGACTCCGCGCACCATTTCGATCACCTTGTCCAGGTCCCGGTCCTTCGGGCTGCGCCACGCTGCGCCCATGCAGAAACGCGTTGCGCCCCTGTCCTTTGCGGCGCGCGCGGTTTGGAGCACTTCGACCAGTGGCAGGAGATCCTCCGAGGCGACGCCTGAATTGTGGCGCGCCGCCTGCGGACAGTAGGCGCAGTCCTCGGGGCAACCTCCGGTCTTAACCGATAGCAGGGTGGACAACTGCACCTCGGTCGGATCGAAGTGCAAGCGGTGGATCTGCTGCGCACGGAACAGCAAGTCGGAAAACGGCGTCGCGAACAATTCAGAAACCGTGTCGACGTCCCAGCGCAGTTCCGTGATGGTTGTTTGGGTCATCAGATCGCTCCTTGGTTCATGAATGCAATGCGAACGACCGCTGCGTCAAATCGCCGCGGAATTCTGCAGCCGCGCGCGAACCAGGGCGATGTGGCTGCGCAGCTCGTACAGCTCGTCGGTGTGCGACAGCGGCACCGCGATTCCGCGCGCCTTGGCTTCCAGTTTGTCGAGCTCGGCCAGCAGCTCGGCGGGCTGCGCCTCGGCGCGGCCGATTCGGTCCTCGATGTGGCGCAGCTGCCGGTACCAGCGGAAGACGCGCGAGCGGACGCGGAACCGGTACACCGGCGGCACCACGCGCGAGAGCGGGATCAGCACCGCGACGATCGAGAACAGCACCACCCACATG
>DAHVFK010000046.1 GCA_027317055.1 Betaproteobacteria bacterium
GCGCTGTGTCGGTCACGCGCAGCCGCACACCGGCCAGCGGCGCGGCCGCCACCAGTCATGTGCTGTCGCTCGACGCCTCGTGGGAAGCAGATTTGTGGGGGCGGGTACGGCGCACGGTCGAAGCGAACGTCGCAGGCGCCGAGGCGAGCGCGGCCGATCTCGCCAACGCGCGCCTGTCGGCCCAGGCCGCGCTGGCGAGCGCCTATTTCCAGCTGCGCGTGCTCGACGCGCAGCGCCGGCTGTTCGAAGATACGGTGGCGGCTTACGAGAAGTCGCTTGCGCTGACGCGCAACCGCTACGCGGTCGGCGTCGCCGCCAAGGCCGACCTGGTGCAGGCGCAGGCGCAGCTCAAAAGCACCCAGGCGCAGGCGATCGACCTCGGGGTCGCGCGTGCTCAGCTCGAGCACGCGATCGCGATTCTGCTGGGCAAGGCGCCCGCGGAGTTTTCCCTGCCCAGGGCTTCGATCGGGTTCGGTCTGCGCGACACTCCGCCGGGCATGCCATCGCAGCTGCTCGAGCGGCGCCCCGATATCGCGGCGGCCGAGCGCCGCGTCGCGGCGGCGAACGCCCAGATCGGGGTGGCCAAATCCGCCTTCTTCCCGGACCTGACGCTGTCGGCCAGCGGCGGCTTCCAGAGCCCGAGCGTGGCCAGCTGGATCAGCGCGCCGAACCGCTTCTGGTCGCTCGGACCGGCGCTCGCGCAGTCGCTGTTCGACGCCGGCCTGCGCAGCGCACTGAGCGAACAGGCGGTGGCGGCGTACGACGCGAGCGTTGCCGCCTATCGCCAGACCGTGCTCGGGGCGTTCCAGGAAGTCGAGGACAACCTCGCCGCGCTGCGCATCCTGGGCGAGGAAGCCAAGGTGCAGGAAGAGGCGGTGCACGCAGCACGGGAGTCGGTGACGCTGACGACCAACCAGTACAAGGCGGGGACGGTGGACTACCTGAGCGTCGTCACCGTGCAGGCGACGCAGCTCGCCAACGAGCGTGCCGCGGTGGTGACTTACGGCCAGCGGCTCGTGTCCGAAGTCGCCCTGATCAAGGCGCTGGGCGGCGGCTGGCAGGCGCCGCAGTGAAGCCGCCCAGCACCGCCTGCCACAATTCCTTCACAGCGCCCGAATGCGCCGCAAGCTGCTCGGACGGAACCCGCGCGTAGGCCGCTCCGTTCAGGCGCAGGGCGTGCTGCACCCGGCGGAATTCCCGGTAGGCCTCGCGGCAGGCCTCGGCCAGCCCGGCCGGGATCAGCCCGAGCTCGCTTGCGATGCCAAGCAGCGCGATGTTGCCCAGGTTGCCGACCAGCCGCGGGTGCTCGTGCGCGTGCGCCAGCACCACGAACTGGACCATGAACTCGATGTCGATCATGCCGCCGGCGTCGTGCTTCAGGTCGAAAAGCCCGCTCGGGTTCGGGTGCGCCGTGTGCATCCTGGCGCGCATCGCGAGCACCTCGCGCGCGAGCTCGGCGGCGTCGCGCCGGCGGCGCAGGATACGCTCGCGGATGGCCTCGAACGCGGCGCCGATCGCGGCGTCGCCGGCGCACAAGCGCGCCCGGCTGAGCGCCTGGTGCTCCCACACCCAGGCCTGCTGCTCCTGGTACTGCTCGAACCCCGCCACGGTCGACACCAGCAGCCCGCTCGCGCCGCTCGGGCGCAGCCGCAGGTCGGTGGCGAACAGCACCCCGGCGGCGGTGCGCGTGGTGAGCAGCAGGTTGAGCTTCTGCGCCAGGCGCGCGTAGGCCTCAGCGGCGCGCTCGTCGGGGTCGTCGTAAAGGAAGATCAGGTCGAGGTCGGAGGCGTAGCCGAGCTCCTTGCCGCCGAGCTTGCCGTAGGCGACCACGGCGAAGCGCGGCGCGCCCTCGCGCTGGCGCCGCACCTGGCGCCAGGCCAGCTCGAGCGCCGCCTCGAGCGTCAGGTCGGCGAGCGCCGAGAGGTGGTCGGCGAGCCGCTCGACCGTGAGCAGCCCGGCCAGGTCCTGCGCCAGCAGACGGAACACCTGCGCCTGGTGCTGCTCGCGCAGCACGTCCATCTGCCGCTCGGGGTCGCCTTCGTGCGCCGCTATCAGCGCGCGCAAGGTGCGCGCGAACGCGGCCCAATCCGGCGGCGCATAGAGCACGCGGTCGTCGAGCAGCTCGTCGAGCAGCAGCGGGTGGCGCGTGACGAACTCCGCCGCCCAGCTCGAGGCGGCGACGATGCGCGCCACGCGCTCGAGCGCCTCGGGATGTTCGGCCAGCAGCGCGAGGTAGGATGCGCGGCGCGCGATCGCTTCGATCAGCGCCAGGCCGCGCTCGAGCGTCGCGTCCGGGTCGGCGCTCGCCGCCGCCGCGGCGGCGAGCGCGGGCGCGAGCGCATCGAAGCGCCGGCGCGAGTCCTTGGGCAGGTTCTGGTAGCGCTGGCTCGCGCGCACTGCGGCGAGCCGCGCCGCGCTGCCCGCGGGGTCGCGATAGCCGCGCGCGGCGAGCGCGTGCGCGAGCGCCTCGCGGTCGTCCTGCCACAGTTCGCCGGCGCCGTTGTCCTGCGCTTCGGCGAACACCGCCTGGAAGTGGCGCGTCACGCGAGCGCGCTGCGTCTCGAGCGCGGCCGCGAACGCATCCCAGGCGCCGAAGCCGCACATCGCCGCGACGCGCGCGCGATCGTCCGCGTCCGAGGGCAGGGTGTGGGTCTGGCGGTCATCCAGATATTGCAGCCTGTGCTCCACCCTGCGCAGGAACACATAGGCCTCGGTCAATTCGCGCGCAGCGGCCTCGGGCAGCAGCCGGCGCGCGGCGAGTCGCGCGAGCGCCTCGAGCGTCGGCCGCAGCGCGAGCTCGGGGTCGCGCCCGCCGCGCACCAGCTGCAGCGCCTGGACCACGAACTCGATCTCGCGGATCCCGCCCGGCCCGAGCTTGACGTGCTCGGCCAGCTCGCGCCGCTCGACTTCGCGCCTCACCTCGGCGTGCAGGCGGCGCATCGCGGCAAGCGTGCCGTAGTCGAGGTACTTGCGGTACACGAACGGGCGCACGATCGCCTCGAGCTCGCGCTCGCGCGCGCTGCCTCCGGTCAGGGCGCGCGCCTTGATCCAGGCATAGCGCTCCCATTCGCGCCCTTGGCTCACCAGGTAGTTCTCGAGCGCCTCGAAGCTCGCCACCAGCGGGCCCGACTCCCCGTAAGGGCGCAGGCGCATGTCGACCCGGAACGCGAAGCCGTCCTCGGTGATGTCGCCCAGCAGCGCGATCAGCTTGCGCCCGACGCGCGCGAAGTACTCGTGGTTGGACAGCCGCTGCGCGCCGTCGGTGTCGCCTTCCTCGGGGTAGACGAACACCAGGTCGACGTCCGACGAGACGTTGAGCTCGCGTCCGCCGAGCTTGCCCATGCCGACCACCAGCAGCGGCTGCGGCGCGCCGCCGGCGCCGCGCGGGCGGCCGCACTGCGCGGCCTGGCCCGCCTCGGCCCAGTCGAGGGCGGCGGCGATCGAGGCCTCGGCCAGGTCGCTCATCGCGCCGCAGACCTCGGCCAGTTCGGCTGCGCCGGAGAGGTCGCGCGCCATCACGCGCAGCAGCACGCGCTGGCGCAGGCGGCGCAGGCGGCGCTTGAGCGCCGGCTCGTCGTCCTCCTGCGCCCCGCCCAGCGCCGCGTCCATCTGCGCGCGCGTGAACGGCTGCGGCGCGGCGAGCTCAGGGGCGAGCGCGGGCTGCGCCTCGAGTACGTGGCGCGCGTAGCGCGAGGGCTCGAGCACCGGAGGAATCGGGGTGAGGCTCAAGATTTCGGGGAGATCCGATTCGGGGTCGATATTTACGGTTTAAAATGCCGGCGGGCTCGGTGCGTTCAGTCGCCCGTTCACGGACTATAGGGGCAACGCGAAGCACGATGCAAACCGAAACCCGACTCCCGCGCTGGCTGCGGGTGCTCGAGTGGCTGGCGTGGTGCGCGCTGTTCGCCGTCGTCGCGGTCGTGCTCGCGCTGCGCTACTGGCTGCTGCCGCACGTTGAGGACTATCGCGCGCCGATCGTCGCGGCCCTGTCGCGCTCGATCGGGCTGCCGGTGAAGATCGGCGCCATCGAGGCGGACTGGCAGGGCCTGCGCCCGCGGCTCAACTTCAGCGACGTGCGCATCTACGACCGCGCCGGGCGCGTGGCGCTCGTGCTGCCGGCGGTCAAGAACGTGGTTTCGTGGCGCTCGGTGATGTTCCTCGACCTGCGCCTGCGCTCGCTCACCGTCGAGGCGCCGAAACTGACCGTGCGGCGCGACGCCGCGGGCGAGATCTACATCGCGGGCATGCAGCTCTCGGGCGCCGCGCCGGGCGGCGGGTTCAGCGACTGGGTGCTTGGCCAGCGCGAGATCGTGGTGCACGACGCCGAGATCGAGTGGCGCGACGAGAAGCGCGGCGCCCCGCCGCTCGCGCTGCACGCGGTCGACTTCCGGCTGCGCAACACGGGCGACAAGCACGCGATGGGCCTTTCGGCGCGACCGCCTGATCCGCTCGGCGCGGACCTCGAGCTGCGCGCCGAGCTGATCGGACGCAGCGTGGCCGACCTGGCGGCGTGGAACGGCCAGGTCTACGTCGACATCGGCAACACCGACCTTGCCGGCTGGCGCGCCTGGATCGACTACCCGGTGGATCTGCAGCGCGGGCAGGGCGCGCTGCGCCTGTGGGTCACGCTCGGCGGCGGCAAGCCCGAGCGCAGCACCGCCGATATTGCGCTGACCGGTGTCGCGGTGCGCCTGGGCGCGGACCTGCCGCTGCTCGAGCTGCAAAGCGTGCAGGGGCGCGTGCAGGCGCGCGCCACCGCTAACGGCTACCAGGTCTCGGGCGACAATCTCGCGCTCACCCGCGCGCAGGGCGCGACGATGCGCCCGACCCGCTTCAGCGTCGCCTGGCAGCCGCAGTCCGCGCAGACGCCCGAGCGCGGCTCGGCGAGCGCCAACCTGATCGAGCTCGAGCCGCTGGCGCAGCTCGCCGCCTTTCTGCCCTTCCCGGCGACGCTGCGCAAGCTGCTCGAGGAAATGGCGCCGCGCGGCAACCTGCTCGACTTCAATTTCACCTGGCGCGGCCCGCTCGCCGAGCCGGAGCACTACAACCTGAAGTCGCGCTTCAGCGGCGTGGCGATGAATGCCTGGCGCAGAGTGCCCGGCTTCGACGGACTGTCCGGAAGCGTGGACGCCGGCAACAGCGGCGGCCGCGTCACCCTCGCCTCGCGCCAGACCGGGATCGACCTGCCGAAGGTGTTCCCCGAGCCGCGCATCGGGCTGGACGAGCTCAACGGCCAGATCGACTGGGCGCGCTCGCCCTCGGGCGCGATCGACGTGCGCATCGCGTCGCTCGCGTTCGCCAATCCGCATTTTTCGGGCAGCGCGTCGGGCAGCTACGCCTGGCGCGAGGACGCCGGCCCCGGCACGATCGACCTCGCGGTCCGGCTCGCGCGCGCGGACGGCAGCCAGGTCGTGCGCTACCTGCCGCTCGCCAGCCTCATGGGAGACAAGCTGCGCGCGTGGCTCGCCGGGGCGATCGTTTCCGGGCAGGCGAGCGACGCAGCCCTGCGGCTCAAGGGCGACCTGCGCGACTTTCCCTTCGCCGACCCGTCCACGGGCCAGTTCCAGGTCAGCGCGCACGTGAGCAGCGGCACGCTGCAGGTCGGGCCCAAGTGGCCGCGCATCGAGGACATCGACGGCGAGCTGCTGTTCGAGCGCGACAAATTGACCATCGTCGGTCACGCCGGCACCGTCTACGGCGCCAGGCTCTCGGACGTGCGCGTGGGAATTTCGAGCCTGAGCGCGCCGCACAAGCTGCTTACGGTTTCGGGCACCGCGCAGGGGCCGAGCAGCGCGTTCCTGGCCTTCATCGCCGGCAGTCCGGTGCGCGGCATGGTGAACGGCCTGACCGACGCGATGCGCGCCTCCGGGCGCGGCACGCTGACGCTCAAGCTCGAGCTGCCCCTGGGCAGCCCCGAGGGAGGCAAGGTGGCGGGCGAGTTCCGCTTCGCCGACAACAGCCTGACCCTGATGCCGCAGCTGCCGCCGATCGAGCAGGCCGGCGGCATGGTGAGCTTCACCGAGTCGGGCCTGACGGTGCACGACGTCCAGGGCCGGTTTCTCGGCGGTCCGATCAGGATCGACGGCGGCAGCGCGCGGGAGGCGGGCGTGCGCGTCGTCGCGCGCGGCCGCGTCGAGCTCGGCGGCGTGCGCCTGCTCAGCGCGTCCCGCTGGGGAAAATTCCTCTCCGGCACCGCGGGCTACATGGCGACCGTGTCGGTGCGTGACGGCCATCCGCAGCTCAGCCTCGAATCGTCGTTGCGCGACGTCTCGAGCAGCCTGCCGCCGCCGCTCGACAAGGCCGCCGGCAGCGCCCTGCCGCTGAAGGTCGAGATGCTGCCGGGCGCCGCCGACGCGCGCGACCGCATTTCGCTTACGCTCGGCGACCGGCTCGCGGCCGAAATCCTGCGCCAGCGCTCGGGCGCGCAGATGACCGTCCAGCGCGCCTCGATCGCGCTCGAGCCGAAGCCCGAGGCGGCGATGCGCATCCCGGAGCGCCCGGGCGTGCTGCTGTACGGCTCGACGCCCGGCCTCGACCTCGACCCCTGGCTGGCGCTGCTCGGAAGCGACGGCTCGGCGTCCGGGCCCGCCAGCGTCGATCTCAAGGTCGGCACGCTCGATGCCTTCGGCAAGCGCCTGACCGGGGTCACGCTCAAGGGCGGCGCCGACGCCGAGGGCTGGTCGGCCAACGTCCAGGCCGAGCAGCTCGCCGGCGACCTCGCCTTCCGCAAGGCGGAGGGCGGCAAGCTGATCGCGCGCCTGGCGCGCTTCATGATTCCGGACGACGCACCGGGGCACGAGGCAAGGCCGGTCAAGGGCGAAATGCAGGTCAAGGATCTGCCCGCGCTCGATCTGATCGCCGACCGCTTCACCTTTCGCGGCAAGCAGCTCGGACGGGTCGAGGTCGCCGCGCAGCACGCGGGGGAAGACTGGCGCATAGAGCGGATCGCGATGGTCAATCCCGACGCGTCGATGAGCGGCAGCGGGACCTGGCGCGGCGGGTCGGGCTCTTCGACCGAGCTCAAATTCGAGCTGAAGGCGAACGACGCCGGCAAGTTCCTCGACCGTATCGGCTACAAGGAGCTGGTCAAGGGCGGCAAGGCGACGCTGGGCGGCGCGCTGAGCTGGAGCGGCGACCCGCTCGCCATCGACTACCCGTCGCTCTCGGGCGACCTGACGATGGACGCGAAGGACGGCCAGTTCCTCGAGATCGAGCCCGGCATCGGCAAGCTGGTGTCGCTGATGAGCCTGCAGATGCTGCCGCGGCGAATCACGCTCGACTTCCGCGACGTGTTCTCCAAGGGCTTCCAGTTCAACCGCATCGCCAGCACGCTGCAGATCCGGCAGGGGGTGATGAGCACCAAGGACTTCAAGATGAGCGGCGCGGCGGCCGACGTGTCGATGAACGGCGCGACCGACCTCGCGCGCGAAACGCAGGATCTCACGGTGCGCGTGGTGCCGGGCCTGGGCGACAGCGCGTCGACCGTCATCGGGCTGCTAAACCCGCTGGTCGGCGTCGCTTCGGCGATCGCGCAGCGCATGCTGAAGAACCCGCTCGGGCAGATCTTTTCCTACGACTACAAGATCACGGGAACTTGGACCGATCCGACGGTCGAAAAACTTAGGCCCCCCGCGCCGGCGGACCCGGTGTTCGGCGGCTACTGACTGTTATGATCATCCGCCAGGAGACTTCGCCCCCCATGCAAACATCCCCGCAGGACTTGCTCATCGGAACCGCCCAGCGCCGCCTGCTCGAGCCGTACGAGCTCGAGGCCGGCAAGCTCGAGCGCGTGTTCGGCGCGCTCGGCGCGCACCGCATCGACTACGCCGACCTGTACTTCCAGTATTCGCGCTCCGAGAGCTGGAGCCTGGAGGAGGGGATCGTCAAGTCGGGCAGCTTCAACATCGAGCAGGGCGTCGGCGTGCGCGCGATCGCGGGCGAGAAGACCGCGTTCGCCTACTCCGACGAGATCAGCTTCGACGCGCTGGAGGACGCCGCGCGCGCGACGCGGGCGATCGCGGCGGCGGGCCAGAACCGGCGCACCAAGGTCGCGCGCCGGGGCCAGCCGGTGCGGCGCTACGAGCCGGTCGATCCGCTCGCCACCCTTGCCTCCGAGGCGAAGGTGGCGCTGCTCGGCAAGCTCGAGCGCATGTGCCGCGCGCTCGATCCGCGCGTGACGCAGGTGATGGCGCAGCTGGGCGGCGAGTACGAGGTGGTGCTGATCGCGCGCTCGGACGGCGTGCTCTCGGCCGACGTGCGGCCGCTGGTGCGGCTGTCGGTGCAGGTGATCGCCGAGCACGACGGCAGGCGCGAGAGCGGCCACGCCGGCGGCGGCGGGCGCATCGGCTACGCGCACTTCAGCGAGGCGGTGCTGCAGGACTACGCGGACAAGGCGGTGGCGCAGGCGCTGGTCAATCTCGAGGCGCGCCCGGCGCCCGCGGGCACCATGACGGTCGTGCTCGGGCCCGGCTGGCCTGGAATCCTGCTGCACGAGGCGATCGGACACGGCCTCGAGGGCGACTTCAACCGCAAGGGCAGCTCGGCCTTCTCCGGCCGCATCGGCGAGCGCGTCGGCGCGCGCGGCGTCACGGTGGTCGACGACGGTACCCTGCCCGGGCGGCGCGGCTCGCTCACGGTCGACGACGAGGGCAACCCCACCACGCGCACGGTGCTGATCGAGGACGGCGTGCTGCGCGGCTACATCCAGGACGGCCTGAACGCGCGCCTTATGAAGATGCCGCTCACCGGCAACGGGCGGCGCGAGTCCTACGCCCACCTGGTGCTGCCGCGCATGACCAACACCTACATGCTCGCCGGCCCGCACGACCCGCGCGAGATCATCGCCGGGGTCGAGCGCGGCGTGTACGCGGTCAACTTCGGCGGCGGGCAGGTCGACATCACCAACGGCAAGTTCGTTTTCTCGGCCGCCGAGGCCTACATGATCGAGAACGGCAAGGTGACTTACCCGATCAAGGGCGCGACCCTGATCGGCAACGGTCCCGATGCGCTGACCAAGGTCAGGATGATCGGCAACGACCTGCAGCTCGACAGCGGCATCGGCACCTGCGGCAAGGAAGGCCAGAGCGTGCCGGTCGGCGTCGGCCAGCCGACGCTGCGCATCGACGGCCTCACGGTCGGCGGCACCGCCTGAGCATGGACGCGCTGCCCGCGAACGCGACGCGCTTTTTGGCCGACGCCGAGGCGCTCGCGGCACAGATCCCGGACGGCGCGCAGATCGCGCTGCCGCCGGACTACTCGCTGCCGGCGATGGCGGTGGTGCGCGCGCTGGTGCGGCGCCGCGCGAAGCGCCTGCGACTGCTCGGCGTGCCGGTGCTGGGCATGTGCGCCGACCTGCTGATCGGCGCGGGCTGCGTCGCCGAGGTCGAGACCAGCGCGGTTTCGCTCGGCGAGGCCGGGCTCGCGCCGCGCTTCACCGAGGCGGCCGAGAAAGGCGAGCTCGCGCTGCGCGAAGCGACCTGCCCGATGATCCACAGCGGCCTGCAGGCAGCCGAGAAAGGCGTGCCCTTCATGCCGCTGCGCGGCGTGCTCGGCTCCGACCTGGTGGCGCAGCGTTCCGACTGGAAAGTGATCGACAATCCAATGGAAAATCGGGGTCAGACCACCATTTCGCAGAAATCGTGGTCTGACCCCGATTTTTCGGACCCCATCATCCTCGCGCCGGCGATCTCGCCCGACGTGGCGCTGTTCCACGCGCGCTGGGCCGACCGCGCGGGCAACGTCTGGCTCGGGCGGCGGCGCGAGCTGGCGACGATCGCGCATGCGGCCAAGGCGGCCTTCGTCAGCTACGAGTCGATGCGCGAGGGCGACATGCTGGAGGACGAGATCCTCGCCCCGGGGGTGCTCGGCTCGGTCTACGTCAGCGCGCTCGCGCCGGCGCCGCGTGGCGCCTGGCCGCTCGGCGTGGCCGACGAGTATCCGATCGACGACGCGCACCTGATGGCCTACGCCAAGGCGGCCAAGACCCGCGAGGGCTTCCGGCGCTACCTGGACGAATGGGTCCTTACGCCAGAGAAGAACTTCTCGCCGGCGTGATCGCGCGGCTGATCGGCGACGCGGCGCACGTCGCCGTGGGCGCCGCCTCGCCGATTCCCGCCACGGCGTGCGCGCTGCTGGCCGCGCGCGGGGACAAGCTCAGGGTCTCCCTGCTGCACAAGAGGAAGGGCAACCCCTTCAGCGAAGGCTCGCGCGAGCTGTTCGATCTCGCGGGCCAGGGCAGGATCGACGTGTTCTTCCTCGGCGGGGCGCAGATCGACGGCGAGGCGAACGTCAACCTGGTGCGCGCCGAAGGGCGCCGCTTCCCGGGCTCGTTCGGCTCGGCGTTCATGTATTTCGCGGCGCGCCGCACGATCCTGTTCCGCGAAGAGCATTCGCGCCGCGTGCTGGTGCCGAAGGTCGAGTTCGTCAGCGCCCCGGGCTCGAGCCCGCCCGGGGTGTGGCGCCGCGGCGGGCCGCAGGCGCTGCTCACCGGCAAGGCGCTGTTCGCCTGGCAGCCCGGGCGCAGGCGCTTCCGGCTCGAGAGCGTGCACCCCGGCTCGAGCCTGGAGGAGGTGCGCGATTGCACCGGCTTCGAGTTCGACTGCGGCCCGACGGTTGCCGCGACCGCGCCGCCCTCGGCCGCCGAGCTCGAGCTGCTGCGCGGGCCGGTCGCGCGCGCGATCGCGCCCAACTACCCCGCGTTCGCGGCCAAGGTCTGGCTCAGTCGTTCTCCGCCCAGCGCAGCGAGCGCTTGACCGCTTCGCGCCAGCGCGCGAGCAGGTCGGCCGCGCTGCCCGCGTCCATCTGCGGCTCGAAGCGCCGGTCCTCCTTCCAGTGCGCGGCGATCTCCTGCGGCGAGCGCCACAGGCCGATGGTCAGCCCGGCGAGGTAGGCCGCGCCGAGCGCGGTGGTCTCGAGCACGCGCGGGCGCACCACCGGCACGCCGAGCATGTCGGCCTGGAACTGCATCAGCAGGTTGTTGGCGCTGGCGCCGCCGTCGACGCGCAGCTCGCTCAGCTTTTCGCCGGCGTCCTGCTGCATCGCCTCGAGCAGGTCGGCGACCTGAAACGCGATCGACTCGAGCGCGGCGCGCGCCAGGTGCGCGCGCGACGAGCCGCGCGTCAGGCCGAGGATCGCGCCGCGCGCGAACGGATCCCAGTGCGGTGCGCCCAGGCCGGTGAACGCCGGCACCAGGAACACGCCGCCGTTGTCGGGCACGCTCGCGGCGAGCGCCTCGATCTCGGCCGCGGAGCGGAAGAACTGCAGTTCGTCGCGCAGCCACTGCACCACCGAGCCGGCGACGAACACGCTGCCCTCGAGCGCGAAGCCGCGCGGCGTGCCCTTGGCGGCGCTGGGCTGCGCCACCGGAGTGGTCAGCAGGCCGTGCGTCGAGCGCACCGCCGTCTCGCCGGTGTGCAGCAGCATGAAGCTGCCGGTGCCGTAGGTCGCCTTGGCCATGCCCCGGCGATGGCAGCCCTGGCCGAACAGCGCCGCCTGCTGGTCGCCGGCGATGCCGGCGATCGGGATCGCGGCCCCGAGCTCCTCGGGCGCGGCCATGCCGAACACGCTCGCCGAGGGCTGCACGTCGGGCAGCAGCGCGCGCGGCACGCCGAGCAGCGATAACAGCTCCGCGTCCCAGTCGCCGCGGTGGATGTCGTACAGCAGGGTGCGCGAGGCGTTGGTCTCGTCGGTCACGTGGGTGCGGCTCTGCGACAGGCGCCACACCAGCCAGGTGTCGACCGTGCCGAAGGCGAGCTCGCCGCGCTCGGCGCGCGCGCGCGCGCCGGGAACGTTGTCCAGCAGCCAGGTCAGCTTGGTGCCGCTGAAGTAGGGATCGATGATCAGCCCGGTCCTGGCCTTGATCGTCTCTTCGGCGCCCGCCGCGCGCAGCTCGGCGCACAGCGCGGTGGTGCGGCGGTCCTGCCACACGATCGCGTTGTGCAGCGGCTCGCCGCTCTGGCGGTCCCACAGCAGGGTCGTCTCGCGCTGGTTGGCGATGCCGATGGCGCGGATCTCGGTCGGGTCGATGCCTGCCTTGGCGATCGCCTCGCGCGCGGTGTCGCGCTGCGAGACATAGATCTCGTGCGGGTCGTGCTCGACCCAGCCCGGCTGGGGATAGATCTGGCGGATTTCGCGCTGCGCGCTCGCGCGCGGCGCGCCGTGCTCGTCGAACACGATCGCACGCGAGCTGGTCGTGCCTTGGTCGAGCGCGAGGATGAATTTCATGGCGTCGTGTTCCGCGGGACGAGGCCGATTCTAGCAGCGAGCCGGGTGTTAGAATTCGCGCCGCCATGCCGCTACCGACCCAGGACGTCGAGCGCGAGCTCACCCACACCCGGCGCGTGCGCTTCGAGGGCTACAAGCGCGCCGACGGCCTGTGGGACATCGAAGCGCACCTGACCGACATCAAGAACCACGACTACCCGCTGCAGACCGGAGTTCGCCGCGCCGGCCAGCCGATCCACGAGATGTGGCTGCGCATCACCATCGACCGGGGCCTGAACGTGATCGACGCGCTCGCGGTGTCGGACGCGGTGCCCTACCCGGGCGGCTGCGATCAGGCGCCGCCGGCCTACAAGAGGCTGGTCGGGCTCAACCTGCGCCGGGGCTTTCGCAAGAAGGTGCACGAGCTGCTCGGCGGGGTGCAAGGCTGCACCCACATCACCGAGATGCTGGCCGGGCTGCCGACCGCGGCGATCCAGACTTTCGCCGGCGAGGCGCGCGAAGACAGCGGCGACGGCAGCAAGCCGTTCCAGCTCGACCAGTGCATTGCGCTCGAGACCGGCTCGGAAACGGTGCGCAAGTGGTACCCGGCGTGGTATCGAGGACCCAAGGGAGGAGGCAAGGCGGCATGAAGATTCACGAGTATCAGGGCAAGGAGCTGTTCAGGAAGTTCGGCGTCGTCACGCCGCGCGGCACGCCGTGTTTCTCGGCCGACGAGGCGCTCGCCGCGGCCAAGGCGCTCGGCGGCAAGGTCTGGGTGGTGAAGGCCCAGATCCACGCCGGCGGCCGCGGCAAGGGCGGCGGCGTGAAGGTCGCGAAATCGCTCGAGGAGGTGAAGAAGTTTTCCTCCCAAATTCTCGGCATGCAGCTCGTCACGCATCAAACCGGTCCCGCGGGCCAGAAAGTGCGGCGGCTGCTGGTCGAGGAGGGCGCCGACATCAGGCAGGAGCTCTACGTCGGCATGGTGGTCGACCGCGGCACCCAGCGCGTGTGCCTGATGGCCACCTCCGAGGGCGGGATGGAGATCGAGGAGGTCGCCGCCAGGACCCCGAAGAAGATCCGCAAGGTATTCATCGATCCCTCGACCGGGCTGACGAACGCCGAAGCGGAGGAGGTGGCGCGTCAGATCGGCGTACCCGAGCCTTCGATCGGCCAGGCGCGCGATCTTCTTCAGGCGCTGTACAAGTGTTTCCGGGAGACCGACGCGTCGCTGGCCGAGATCAACCCGCTGGTCACCACCGGCGAGGGCCGGGTGATCGCGCTCGACTCGAAAATGAACTTCGACGACAACGCGCTGTTCCGCCACCCCGACATCGTCGCCATGCGCGACCTGGACGAGGAGGACCCGCTCGAGATCGAGGCCTCGAAGTACGACCTGTCGTACATCTCGCTCGAGGGCGAGATCGGCTGCATGGTCAACGGCGCGGGCCTGGCGATGGCCACCATGGACACGATCAAGCTGTTCGGCGGCGAGCCGGCCAACTT
>DAHVFK010000470.1 GCA_027317055.1 Betaproteobacteria bacterium
TCGCGTCCGCGTAACCGCCACGTTTATGTCGCGCCTGACTTCACGAAACTGATGAGGGTCAGTGAGGCGGGCCGTCCAGTGTGGTTCGCCGAGCACACTGTCAAAAATGACCACGTCGCATTCGCCTCCTTGGAACGTGTGCACTGTTCCCGCTGTGACCCAGTTCTCCAGGTGAAGCGTTTCGATCAGTCTGTTCAGATAACGTCGCTGTGCGGCGTACGGAGTGACAATCCCTATTCGCGGAGCTGCGTCGGCTTCTGGTTCCGCGAGTTGAGCAGCATATAAGGACGCGACCTCGACGGCTGCCTGCGCCGATACAAAGTTGAATCTGCTCAGGCTTCCTGGAACCTTTCCGGACCAGCTGTGCAGGCTAGCGATGTCGACGACAACCAACGGCGCGCCGGTGCCGAGGGCACGGATCCACGCCGGCACTCGGCGGTCGAGGGCACCTCGATCGTCTTGAAGTTCGGAATAGCCAGATATGAGCTCCCTTGCAACGTTGGCAATGGCCGGATGCATTCGTCGCTGGACGATGAGTCTCGCTAGCGTGGGCTCGGATCTCCCGTTGTCGACTGCATCTGTGATGCCTCGAAGGTCGAAGATGTCGCGTCCGAGAAGGGCACCAGGGCTGCCAGCAGGGCTGTGCACAACTGGAGGAAGCTGGTACATGTCGCCGGCGATTATGATGCGCTTCGTCGCGCGGGATGCGGCGAAGGCAACGAGGGGCGGCATCGCCATTGAAGCCTCGTCGATGATGACGTTGTCCCAACGCATTTCACCGAGCCTCGTCCGATCCGTGTACAGCTTCGTGAGCGTAGCAAATATTGCGAGTGCACCTTGGAGCAATAGGTTCGCGTCCTCGGATCCCGTTTCGCGCAAGGCACGCATCTCGTCCGAGAGTTGCTCGCGATGAGACGTCAGCGAAGCGAAGCGCTCTTTAGTTCCGCTCGGTTCGGCGAGTCCCTCTGTAGCCTCCCGCGCGTGGGTGAGACCTTTTGCCGAAGCTGTTAAGTCAGCGCGCCTCTCGATCGTCCGCGCCTCGGATTGGCCAGCGAGAGCCTGTTGTCTAGTAAGCACCGAACTAACGGCGCGGTGCGCGGACTCCGCACGGACAATTCGACCTCGTCGCCCGATCAGAAACGACCGCCCTGCCTTCGCTACTTCGCCCTCCGCCGATCGGACTGCGGCGCGCGCATGTTGTACCGCGGCCGCGTTGACTTCATGTGCTGCTGAAGCCTCCTCGAAGCGTCGAGCGGCGACGGTGTACGCATCTTCCGCATCGCTTAGAGCGCGCCACGGCGTAAGCAACTCATCAAGGCGTTTGAGTTCCTCGTCGATGATTTCTTGCTCACGAAGGAGGGTTGCCGCGCTCTCCTCGCGTTCCCTAGCTCTGTCCTCGAGGTAACTGTTGAGATGAACGGTACGCGGAATCTTCTTCGACCGGAGCGGCCCGACTTTGAGAATGCGTCCATCGGCGACGAACTGCGAGTCAGCGAGCAGTCCACCTCTGCCATCGTCGCTCACCGGTTCAATCAGCGCATAGAGTGCCTGTTCGACGGCGGCATGGGTATGCGACAGCACGAGCGATGTTTCGCCGACTTCTGCGAATGTGGCGACGAGCGCGGCAATCGAGAAGGTCTTTCCAGTGCCTGGAGGGCCCCATAGGAATGTTAGGTCGGAGCCGACGCATCTCCGCAACGCCGCCTTCGTTGTGTCTGAGTCGATCCTGGCTTCGACCTTAGGTGGAAGGTCGGCATCGGCGCTGCGCGCCTCTTCGCGACCGAATACCTTCGGCGCGAGCCCGAGGTCCCCGGACGCAGCAAGGGCTTGAATCTTGTCCTTCAAGCGCTGCAATAGCTCAGTTTCGTTAAGGACTAGCCGCGCACTCGGAATGTAGTTAGGCAGCGGCTCAAGTGATTCTGTGAGCAGCCATATCTTGTTGCCTTCTTGAGCGACGACGGACGCTCGCACGTCCGTCGAACCAAACTTCAGCGTTTCAGCCGCATCCTCCGGGAGGCGCAGAGCGTCAGCCAAGACGAAGATGTAGAGGACGCCCGTAGCCTTCTCCTCGCGTTGGCCGGCGAGAAGCTCATACGTCTGATCACGAGATTCCTTTTCGATGACCGCAATCTCGGCATCGAGAGCGGTCACGAAGTCATTGAATGTTTGCAGCACGGAACCTCTCCCCAAGCTGGCGTCCGATCCCTCGTGTAAGAGTGAGCGGACGCTGACTCCCCTCGCATTTCATGTTACGCCACCCGTGCGGTGCGCGCTCGGCGCCTCGACGGGCCGGGCGCGGGACACCCTCGGCACAACCCCCGGGCGGGCGGCCGCCGCGCGCCCGGCGTTTGTGAAATGTTGCCCAAGCGACGGGGGATGCGTCAGAATGGCCGTGATGGTGCAAGAATCGATCCCTCTGGTTGGGCTGGGCGCGGCGGCCGGCGAAGGCGTCGAGGCAGACGTCGCCCAGAACATCCTGCTGACCGGCGTCGACACGGTGATGAACTGGGCGCGCAGCTCGTCGCTCTGGCCGACGATGTTCGGGCTGGCCTGCTGCGCGATGGAGATGATCGCGACGGCGACGCCGCGCTACGACATCGCACGGTTCGGGGCGGAGATCTTCCGTGCGTCGCCGCGGCAGGCGGACCTGATGATCGTGTCGGGGACGTGCACGTGGAAGATGGCGCCGGCGATCCGGCGCATCTGGATGCAGATGCCGGAGCCGAAGTGGGCGATCTCGATGGGCGGCTGCGCGATCATGGGCGGGCCGTTCGCGTTCGGCTACAGCGTGCTGCCCGGGGTGAACCTGATCGTGCCCGTGGACGTGTACGTGCCCGGGTGCCCGCCGCGGCCGGAGTCGCTGCTGACGGGGCTGATCATGCTCCAGAACAAGATCATGGACGCGCGGGTGACGGGGCAGCGCGAGCGGCCGGAGCCGGACGGCGACTTTAGCCGCTACCTGCCGGTCGACGACCCGATCCGCC
>DAHVFK010000471.1 GCA_027317055.1 Betaproteobacteria bacterium
TGCCAAGGCCGAGGGGCACGAGGTGCGCGTCGGCCGCTTCCCGTTCATCGGCAACGGCAAGGCGATCGCGATGGGCGAGCCGGAGGGCATGGTGAAGACCGTGTTCGACGCGGCGACCGGCGAGCTGTTGGGCGCGCACATGGTCGGCGCCGAGGTCACCGAGCTGATCCAGGGCTACGTGGTGGCGCGGACGCTGGAGACCACCGAGGCCGACCTGATCAACACCGTCTTCGCCCACCCGACGGTGAGCGAGACGATGCACGAGGCGGTGCTGGACGCGTACGGGCGGGCGATTCATTTCTGAATGCGGGCGGCTGTGGTCATCCACCCCTCGCCCAACCTTGGTCCGCTCCGCGGCCCGAGCCCGCAAGGGGAGGGGGGCTTGGGTCCCCGTGGACTATCACTTCAGCCCTGCGGCGTTCTGCTAGACGCTTGACAAATCGCAAGGGGTGATGTTAGATATGGTGTCAACTGCGCCGCGACGCGGGACGTCGAGCGGACGGCGCGGCGGTGGCGAGCAGGCAAGGGGATTTACCGATGAGAGACGGACACGGGCGGTTTGTGGCGCGGCTGAGCGGCAACTTGGATGGCCGGCCGCGCGGCGCTGCCGGGCCGCACGAGCCGGTGCGCGCGATCGCGCCGGAGCCGATCGCCCCCCGGCCCGATGCGGCGAGATCAATAAAAACCCTGTTCTCAGGGCAAAAAGCCTGATCCGGCCCTGTTCTTGGGCCGGCGGCGAGCCTGATCCGGCCCTGTTCCCAGCCTGCGGCAAGCCTGATCCGGCCCTGGTGTTCTCAGCCCGTTTTGTCCTCGGTCCGCCACCGGCTGGCGCCGACCCGCTGGGGATGAAACCCTCCGTCCGACTCTCGCAGGCAACGCTCAACTCCCTCTCCGCCCGCGCTTGCGGGGGGAGAGGGCCGGGGAGAGGTGGGCCTGCCGGCTGGCTCGGCGCACCGATTTTGGCCGCGGGCCCCCACCTTGTGTCTTCGGAATCGGGCATAAGGAGAGTGCCAGGGGGTCGGCGATGACCCGATCCCCTGGCACGGCCCGGAGCCCGTCTCCCACCAAGGTGCCTGCAAACCGCGGGTGAGCAAGGTGCCCGGGCCGTCTTCTTCGCAAACCCGAACAGTTGCGTGGGCGCGACCCCGCACGCCAAGGCAGGGATCAGAAGAATGGCACAGATGGCACCCAGCGTGGGAGTCGATGTTTCCAAGGACCGGCTGGATATTGCCTTCTATCCGGGCGAGGAGCGGTTCAGCGTCAGCAACGACGCCGCCGGCTGGCGCGAGCTGTCTCGCCGGCTGCGGCCGCTCGGCGTGCGGGCGATCGGCATCGAGGCGAGCGGCGGCTACGAACACGGCGTGATCGGCGCCTTGCTGGACGCCGGGTTGCCGGTCCGTTCGGTCAATCCGTGGAACTTGCGCCAGTTCGCCAAGGCGGCGGGGATGTTGGCGAAAAACGACCGGCTGGACGCGCGGGCCATCGCTCTGTTCGTCGCCACGCTGCCGTGCCGCGCCATTGCGCGCGATCCGGCCCGCGACCATCTGGCCGAGCTGGTCAACGCGCGCCGGCAGTTGGTGGATGTCAAGCAGCAGTGCGACCATCAGCTCGAGCATCTGCGGGATGCCGCGCTGCGCCGGATGCAGCAGCGCCACATCCGTCAGATCGATGCCGACGTGGTGTGCCTCGACCGGCGCATCGCCGCGGCGATCGCCGCGGTGCCGGCGTTCGCCTCGCGTGACAAGCGGCTCCGCTCGATGCCGGGGGTCGGTCCGGTGCTCGCCGCCACGCTGCTGGCGCTGCTGCCCGAGCTGGGCAGCATCGGCAACCGCCAGATCGGCGCCCTGGTCGGGGTCGTTCCCTACGATTTCGACAGTGGCAGGATGAAAGGCCTGCGCTGCATCTTCGGCGGCCGGGCCAGGGTTCGCCGGGTCCTCTATATGGCGGCACAGGCGGCCGCCCTCTGGAATCCGGTCATGAAGGCCTTCAAGCAACGCCTGCTCGCCGCCGGCAAGAAGCCCAAGGTCGCCATCGTCGCGGTGATGCGCAAGCTGCTGACCACCTTGAATGCTATGCTGCGTGATGATCATGACTGGAACCCGCAAACCGCCTGAAACATCCCGTTCCTTGGTTCGATCACCAGGACCGTTCCTTCGTCCCGACCTGCCAAGCCGGCAGGCCGGCGCGCGCAGGCGCGGTCAATGATGGCCGCAGGCCACCGCCGCAGGCGGCGCGCAGCGTCATTGACGGCGCCGAGCACGCCGGCATCCTGGCGGCAGTCGGGAGCACGGGTTGCGAAACGAACAAGACAGTTGCTCACCCAGCCCTCTCCGCCTCGAGGGGCGGAGAGGGCTTGATTCACCACCGGCTGGCATTCGCCCTGTTTCTTTCTAGTTCGCCACCGGCGTTGGCGGTTGGATCACACCGCCTTCGGCACTCCCGCCTCGGCGAGCGCCGCCGCCTGCCGTGCCGCGAGTGCCGCCATGTCGAAATCCTCGATCAGCGCCATGAACATGCGGTGCCAGTTCAGCTCCGCGCCCAGCCGCACGAACACGCCGCCCAGCCCGATCGCCGAGCGGTCCATCAGCACGAACTCGCGCGGCGGGCGCACGCCGCCGGTGCGCTTGAGGCCGGCATGCACCTTCTCCGCGATCGCGCGGCCGTATTGCGGATCGTTGGTCTCCTGGATGCGCCGCGGCCGGTCCTGCAACAGCGGCTCATAGAGGAACTGCGCCCACTGGTTCAGCACCGCCGCCTTCTCGCGCGAGAGATTGATGAAACCCCAGCCCTCGTAAGCCCGGTGTGCCTTGTCGTCGTCACCATCGCGCACCGCCTCGTAGAGGTCGATCACGCCGCGGATGAATCTCGGCTCGAAGACACGGATCGCGCCGAAATCGAGCAGGTTCAAGCCATCATCGGCGCGCACCTGGTAATTGCCGAGATGCGGGTCGCCGTGAATGATGCCGTAGCG
>DAHVFK010000472.1 GCA_027317055.1 Betaproteobacteria bacterium
CACCGGCAACTCGGCGCGCTCGATCCTCGCCGAGGCCTTGCTCAACCACTACGGGGCTGGGCGATTCCGCGCCTACAGCGCGGGCAGCCATCCGACCGGCAAGGTGAACCCGTTCGCGCTCGAGCTGCTGCGGCGGAACCGACTTCCGGCCGACGTTTTGCGCAGCAAGAGCTGGGACGAGTTCGCGGCTGCCGGCGCGCCTCGGCTCGACTTTGTGTTCACCGTGTGCGACCAGGCTGCCGGTGAAGCTTGCCCCTTCTGGCCCGGCCAGCCCGTGACCGCGCACTGGGGCGTCGAGGATCCTGCCGCCGTGCAGGGCAGCGACGAAGAGAAACGCCGCGCGTTCCTCATTGCTTTCCGCACCCTCGGCACTCGCGTGCGGTTGTTCGCGAGCCTGCGGCCCGAGTTGCTCCAGCGGACCGCGCTGCAGGCCAAGGTCAAGGAGATCGGCAAGGCCGGCAGCGAAGCGAAGGCCGAATAACGATGAGTTTCTTCGAACGCTGGCTCACGCTGTGGGTCGCGCTGTGCATCGTCGCCGGCGTGATCCTCGGCCAGCAGATGCCCGGTCCGGTGCAGGCGCTCGGCCGCATGGAGCTCGCGCGGGTCAACGTTCCGGTCGGCTTACTCATCTGGGTGATGATCATTCCGATGCTGGTGCGGGTCGACTTCGGCGCCTTGCACCGCATAAGGGAGCACGTGCGCGGCATCGGCGTCACGCTCGCGGTCAACTGGCTGGTGAAGCCGTTCTCGATGGCGCTGCTCGGCTAGATCTTCATCCGCCACCTGTTCGCGCCCTGGCTGCCCGCCGACCAGATCGACAGCTACATTGCCGGCCTGATCCTGCTCGCGGCTGCGCCATGCACTGCGATGGTGTTCGTCTGGAGCCGCCTGAGCGGCGGCGATCCCCTGTTTACCCTCTCACAGGTCGCGCTCAACGACACCATCATGGTATTCGCGTTCGCGCCGATCGTCGGCTTGCTGCTCGGCATCTCTGCAATCAGCGTGCCATGGGCCACGCTGTTCACGTCCGTGGTGCTCTATATCGTGCTGCCGGTGATCGCGGCCCAGCTCATCCGCCGCGCCACGCTGGCGCGCGGTGGCGAGGGCGCCCTGCAACGTTTGCTCCGGCGCCTGCAGCCGTTGTCGACGCTCGCGCTGCTGGCGACGCTCGTGCTGCTGTTCGCGTTCCAGGGCGATGCGATCCTCGCTCAGCCGCTGGTGATCGCGATGCTGGCGGTGCCGATCCTGATCCAGGTGTTCTTCAACTCGGGGCTCGCCTACCTCGCCAACCGCGCGCTGGGCGAGAAGCACAGCATCGCCTGCCCCTCGGCGTTGATCGGCGCGAGCAACTTCTTCGAGCTGGCGGTGGCCGCGGCGATCAGCCTGTTCGGCTTCGACTCGGGGGCGGCGCTCGCCACCGTGGTGGGCGTGCTGGTCGAGGTGCCGGCGATGCTTGCGGTGGTGAGGATCGTCAACGCCAGCGCAGCTTGGTATTGCGCGGCGCAGACCCGGCGTGCCGCAATACAAGAAAATTGAAGGCGTAGCTTCCTCTTGCGGTCGTGGGCGGTGCTCGCCGCGAAGGTCGGTGCGCTGTTCGGTGCGCCGCGACCAGACGCCATCGGCGGCGGGATGATGGGCGGCGGCATGGGCGGCATGACGTCCGACGAGAACATGCGTGGCCCGATGCGCACCGGCATGGCGCCTTTCATCCGTCATGCCACGGTCGATCGCTCGGTCACAGATATTCCGGGCGGCGTGCGCGCGGAAACCCGCGAGCCCCAGCGTAGAGGCGATGTTCTCGCGCAGCCGTGCCTACGCGCGCAAGCTCGAGGCGCTGCCGAATGGCGTCGCGGTAACGGAGATCTCCGACGACCCGTGGATGGTCGAGGTCATCTGCGCCCACGCGCGCGAAATCAAGGGCTTCGTGAAGGAGGGGATGCCGGCGATGATGCGCGGAATGATGGGGCGCTGAGGCTGTGCCGACCCGGTCACTGGATCAGCGCACGACGCTCGCCATGACCGCGAATGTATCGCCGTCGTCCAGGCGCAGGATCACGGGAACGAGATCGCCCGCGACCAGTTCTCGCGTGAGCTTCAGGAGAACGATCGAGTCGCCGCCAGGTGAGAGCTCGAGCCGTCCCTTGCCCGGGATGTCGAATTCCAGCACAGCCTTGGCGCCGCGGCGCAGCTCCGCGCGTTCCGCCGCGGGCGAGATCGCGCCCACGATTTTCAGGGATTTGGCTTCCTTGTTGACGAGCGTGACGTAGACTTGGACTTGCGCGGCGCCGACAAGCGCGCGGGGCTTTTCCACCCTGAAGGCGCCGGGGCCGTGCGCGAACGCGGCCGCAGGCGCGAGCAGGATCGATCGAACGAGGAGTCGCGCGAGGGCGTTCATGGCGCGACCTTAAGCAAGGTCATTCGAACCTGCAAGCGGGAGCGAACTGCGGCGTTCGGCGCGTGTCCGAACCGAAAGCCTGATAGGGTTGGCGCAGGATGCACAGAAGGCAATTTGTCGGGTTGGCACTGGCGGCGCTGCTCGCTGCGTGCGGCGGCGCCGGGCCGAAATTCCACGCGAGCGACATCACCGGCGCCGATTTCGCGCGCGGCTTTGACCTGCGCGACACCTCGGGCAGGCGGCGCACGCTCGCCGATTTCAAGGGCAAGGTGGTGATGGTGTTCTTCGGCTATACCCACTGCCCGGACGTCTGCCCCACGACCCTCGCCCACATGGCGCAAGCCGTGCGCAAGCTCGGGGCGGACGGCGCGCGCGTGCAGGGCGTCTTCGTCACGGTCGATCCGGAGCGCGACACGCCGGACGTGCTCAAGCGATACGTCGCCGCGTTCGATCCTTCGTTCGTCGGCCTGTACGGCACCGCCGAAGAGCTGGCGAAGACCGGCAAGGAGTTCAAGCTCTTCTTTCAGCCCGACCGCAAGCGCGGCGACGGCGGCAGCTATGAGGTCGAGCA
>DAHVFK010000473.1 GCA_027317055.1 Betaproteobacteria bacterium
TGCCGGGATGGGACTGAATAACGAGCGGGCAAGCGCTGCAACTCGCTGATTTATCAATACGACAAATTGGCCCGGACCGCCTACGAACCAGGCGAGCACGGGTTCAAGTCCTGCCGGGCGCGCAAGAATCCAAATGAAAAGGGGCCGAAAGGCCCCTTCTTTTCTTGCGGTTTTGAGTCCAATTAGGCGGCTTTCACGCTCCTGGCGATCTCAACCGTCTCTTTCAGATCTTGCCTCAGCAAGGCGCGCTCTGATGGCGTCAGCATTCTCGACACGAAGGAGATACCGACATTCGCTTTCCGTGAGGCAGGAGAAATTGTAGCCGCAGGTTTCAAGCCACCAAGCTTCGAGTTCCGGTCCATGTTTCTGTCTCAATTCCTCAAGAGTCTGCAGCGTCAAAGCCAGTTTGGCGGAGTCGGCGCGACCCGTCAAGCAAGTCGCTCCGACGACGCGTCCGCCATGATGAACAATATGACCGCGAAGGTTGGCGAGAGTGCTACCTTGGCCTACGAAGTCGTCTACGAGGAAATATGACCGGTCCGACTCAACGGGACCATCGAACAGCGGCGGACTCGCCAGCCTTTGCCAACCCGTGGCGCCCGTGTGGTTCACGACGTTGACCTGGATAATGTCCGTGCCAACTTCAAGGTTGAGCCCCTCTCCGAGCAACTCAGCAAATCCAGCAGGAATACGGTTAAAGCCCTGTCCCTCGAGTGCGTGGACCGGAACGATGCGCGATCCTTGGAGCGGTAAGCGCTTTATCGAATCGAGAGCCCCACCGGTAAGCATTGACACAGCCAGTCGTTTCGCCGCCGGTGCGGCGTCGTGGACATTGCCTTGCTTAGCTTGCTCGTAGTCTGCATGCTTCTTTACCGTCGACTGGCCAGCAACGATGACAACATCGGGAAAGTCGTCCCAGGGCGCGCGGTAAGGAAGCGGTTCGATAGTCACGCTGCTAGCGGCGGAGTCGGGGAGCGCATGCGGAGCTATACGCCTCGACCGCCTTTCCCGGAGACGTCGGATGTTGGCCGCGAGCCGACTTGGCCACGGCACGACTCTTCGCCGGATCGAATTCGCGCCTGATTTCGATTAGTCGGGACGCTTTCATTCATATCAATCATACCGTCCATCAAGGGAACCGTTGAAGTCATGACGCGCCGCAATTGTCTGTGACGGGCATGTGCCATGCTGTGGCTGGAAGGCGGTTCGGCAAGCGCCGCAAGCGGCTAATTTGATTACTGCGCCATGGATCTTGAATCGCCTACGAACCCAGGAGAGCGCTAGTTAAATCAGGCGAATGGGGCAGGGGTGTGACTAGGCCGCGCTCTGGGTGCGGAATGTCCGCTTCCGACTGCGGATTCAACCGGTCAACGCAACGGATTGGTGAAATCGTTCAGCGGGTGACTCGTAGTTGAGGGTCTTCCTGGGCCGCGCATTCTCGATGACAATCTACTGCGCCGTTACTCCCAGGAGCGTGCGGCAATCCGCCGCAGTCGCGCCGGCTCGGGCAGGCCGCACTTCATGAACTGCCCGTGGCCGGCCGTGCCGCGGAACTCGCCGTCCTTCCACACGACCTCGCCGCGCGACAGCGTCAGCGCGGGCCAGCCGGTGATCCTGAGGCCTTCGTACGGCGTGTAGTCGACCGCGTGATGCAGCGCGTCGTTGGTGATCGTCACTTCGCGCCGCTCGTCCCAGAGCACCAGGTCGGCGTCGCTGCCGGGTGCGATCGTGCCCTTTCTCGGGTACAGCCCGTACATTCGCGCCGGGTTGGCCGCCGTGAGCGCGACGAAGCTGCGCAGGTCGATGCGGCCCTTGAGCACGCCTTCCGAGAACAGCAGCGGCAGCCGCGTTTCCAGTCCCGGAATGCCGTTCGGGATGTGCGGAAAGGCGACCTCGCGCCCGCCCGGCTTCTTGCCGTGCGGGTCCTCATAGCGAAACGGGGCGTGGTCGGAGGAGAACACGCTGAACACGCCGCTCGCGAGCGCCCGCCAGACCTCGGCCTGGCTCGCCTCGTCGCGCGGCGGCGGGCTGCAGACGCATTTCGCGCCGTGGTATCCGGCGGCGCCGAGGTGCGCCGCGGTCAGCAAGAGGTATTGCGGGCAGGTTTCGGCATGGATGTTCAGCCCGCGCGCCTGCGCCCAGCGGATCTGCTCGATCGCCTCGCCGCCCGAGACGTGCACGATCAGGATCGGCACGTCGATCAGCTCCGAGAGCGCGATCGCGCGGTGCGTCGCCTCGCGCTCGACCGCCGGCGGCCGCGCCGCGGCGTGGTGCGCGGGCGCGCTGCGCCCGGCCGCGATCAGCTTGTCGCTCAGCCAGGCGATGGCATCGGAATTCTCGGCGTGCACCATGACCATCGCGCCCTCGCGGCGCGCCAGGTCCATCACGTCGAGCATCTCGCGGTCCGAGAGCCTGAGATCGTCGTAAGTCATGTAGATCTTGAACGAGGTATAGCCCTCGCGGATCAGGCCCGGCAGCTCCTCGGCCAGGACCCGCGGCGTCGGGTCGCTGACGATCAGGTGGAAGGCGTAATCGATGCACGCCTTGCCCTCGGCTCTACGGTGGTAATCGGCGACGGCGGCCGCGAGCGACTGGCCCTTGGCCTGCGCGGCGAAGGGGATGACGGTGGTGGTGCCGCCGCAGGCCGCCGAGCGCGTGCCCGAGGCGAAATCGTCGGCCATCTTCATCGGCGCGGGCATCGGCTGGTCGAGGTGGCAATGCGCGTCCACGCCGCCCGGCAGCACGAGCCTTTCGCCGGCGTCGATCTCGCGCGCGCACTTCGGCAGGCCCGCGCCGAGCGCGACGACGCGCCCGTCCGCGACGCCGATGTCGCAGCGCCGCTCCTCGGACTCGGTCGCGAGGCGCGCGTTGCGCACGACAAGATCCAGGCGCGCCATGGGACTCAGACCTCGCGAAACAGGCGGCCCCAGCCCTGCACGCGCCGGGTGTCGACGCCGGCGAG
>DAHVFK010000474.1 GCA_027317055.1 Betaproteobacteria bacterium
TGGGTGCCCGATCAGCAGGTGGCGCCGATCGTCGACTACTTCATGAAGAAATACCACGCCAAGACTTATTTCCTGATCGGCAGCGATTACGCCTTCGGCCGCGGCATGCTTGAATTCACCCGTAAATACATTGAACAGAAGGGTGGCAAAGTCCTCGGCGAGGAGTACCTTCCGATGGACGGATCTGACTGGACTGCAATTATCGACAAGCTGAAGACGGCCAAGCCCGATGCGTTGATCACCTCTACCGCAGGCGGCGCACCCAACGTGACCTTGACCAAACAGCTGCGTGCCGCTGGCGTTAATATCCCGTACGGCAACCTCGCCGTCGACGAAGGCACCGCCAAGAGTATGGGGGCTGATGCGGACGGGATCTACATCTCCGCGTCCTACTTCACTAGTATCGATACGCCAAAGAACAAGAAATTCCTCGCAGCGATGCAAGAGAAGTTCGGCGCCGATTTGAAGACACCGAACGACCTATCCGTACCGGAATATGAAGGCGTTTACCTCTACAAGTTGGCAGTAGAGAAGGCAGGCACGACAAATGCGGCGAAGGTCGTCCGGGCACTCGCGCAGGTGTCATTTGATGGTCCCCGCGGAGTGATCAAGATGAACAAGCAGCATCATGCGCCTCTGACAATGTACCTCGGTCAGGTGCAGAAGGACGGTAGCGTGCAGGTGCTGGACAAGTTTAAGGACGTGGATCCGGGCGCCCAGTGCCCGCATCTGAAGTAGCGGCAAGCGCGGGCTACGAGGCACGAGGGAATAAGACCTTCCCTCGTGCCCAGCTGCGCGTCTTAAACGTCGCGTCTGAAGTCCTATGAGTCAGCTCCTCGACATTGTCACTACCGCCGCGATTCTGTTCTCGGTCGCCACCGGGCTACTGCTGGTGTTCGGCGTGATGAAGATCATCAACTTCGCCCATGGGGGGTTTCTGACCGTGGGTGCGTACTCGGCACTCGTTGTGACCAAGCTCGGTCTGAACCCATGGTGGTCTTTGTTGTTTGCCTTCGTGGTCGGCTTCGGATGCGGGATGGTCATCGAGCGCCTCGTGATGCGCCCACTTTATTCGCGGCCGCTGGACGCCATCCTTGCGACCTGGGGGCTCGGCATCATCATTGGTCAGTTGATCACGCTTGGTTTCGGACGGGAGGTGCAGTTCGTCCAAAGCCCAGTCACCGGTGCGATCAACTTCCTCGGCGCGTCGTATTCGCAGTATCGACTGATCCTGGTGTTTGCCGCTTTGGCTCTGGCTGCATCGCTAGCGACATTGCTCGATAGAACCCGCCTTGGGCTGCAGACACGGGCAGTGATTATGAACGAGAATCTGGCACGCGCACTGGGTATCAACAGTGGGCTCGTCCGGTTCGTAACCTTTTCCCTTGGTGCGGCGCTCGCGAGCTTAGCAGGCGCGTTAATCACGCCACTGTCCAGCGTGGACCCGAGCATGGGTGTGCCCTGGCTGCTGAACGCTTTCATGCTAGTTCTGGTCTCAGGCGTTTCATTGTTGAGCCTAGCCGCCGCCTGCGTGGTATTGGGGGGCGCGCAGGTGCTGGTCAGCATTTACGGCAACCCAGTGCTGGGAGGGCTCACAATCGTAGTACTCGCTGCGCTCGTGTTGCGTTTTCGCCCCCAAGGTTTCGCGAGTGAGTAGCGCGTCCGCGAATGAGACAGCCGTAGCCGCGGGAGCACGCGCCGTACGCCGCCGCTCCGACGCGCGAGTGGTGTTGGTCCTCGCCGCATTATCACTGGTGCTGGTCGCCATCGGGCCGTCCGTCATGTCGACCTATCTAGTCAACAACTTCGTGCGCGCGTTTCTTTATGCGGTGGCGGCCATTACCGTCGACATCCTTTGGGGCTACACCGGCATCTTGACCTTTGGGCAATCGGCGTTCTTTGGGATCGGGGCGTACGCAGCAGGACTGGTGTTTTCACACATGGGCTTCAGCCATGAGCACGCTTGGCTGGCCTTCGGCGCTGCGATTATGGTGAGCGTTCTGGTCGCGCTGCTAGTCGGAGGGCTGTCCTTTTATCACGGTGCCTCGCCGCTCTATGCCTCGGTAGTGTCACTGGTCCTGCCGGTCGTGGTGACTCAAGTGCTGTACTCGGGTGGGAACTTCACCGGCTCTAGCAGCGGTCTATCTGGCTTTGACAGCTTCGATATAGATATACCCACTTGGTTCTGGATCGCTGGCGCCTACCTGGTGACGGTAACGGCCGCGGCCTGGATGTTCGTGCACAGCGACGCGGGCCGGGTGCTGGTGGCAATTCGCGAGAATGAAGCGCGCTGCGAGTATCTCGGCATTAACGTATCTAGGATCAAGATCGCGTTGCTGGTGGTGCTAGCAGCAATCGCTGCCATCGCCGGTTATGCCTTCGCAGGCGTCCAGATGGTAGTAGCGCCGGAGTATGCAGGGTTCGTGTTTGGCACGGAGCTCGTGATCTGGGTCGCGCTGGGCGGGCGCGGGACGCTGATTGGACCAGTCATTGGAACATTGCTGATTGACGTGAGCACCGCATATCTGAGCGGAAATCTGCCATTCATCTGGAAGCTATTCATCGGAATAGCTTTTGTCGTCGTTATTGTCGCCCTGCCACAGGGCGTTGCACCACTGGTACGAGGCCTGTTTCCTGCTCGACGTAAGACGGAAGCGGGCCCAGACGAGCCGCTCTTGCTCGCGAGTGCGGCGAAACCCTTCGCCGCCGTTGCCCCCGGAGCCGCGTGCGCTATCTCCCTGCGGGGCGTGCGCAAGAACTTCGGTAGTCTTTCAGTGCTGGAAGGGATCGATTTCGAGGCGCGGCGCGGCGAGTTGCTGAGTTTGGTCGGACCGAACGGCGCTGGGAAGACAACTCTGATGCGCTGCATAAGCGACGGGGCGGAGCGCTCGGGCGGGACAGTGCTGGTCAACGATCATGACATTGAGCGCAAACCGCCTTGCGACTGT
>DAHVFK010000475.1 GCA_027317055.1 Betaproteobacteria bacterium
GTATAGGAGCGGCTGATCGTCTCCAGAATTTTCTGCACCAGCCGGGGCGGTCGATGCGGTCCTGCAGCAGCTGCTTGAGCGTCGCGCGGTTGGGCAGCCCGGTGCGCGGGTCGTGGCTCTCGATGTAGCGAAAGCGCGCCTCCGCCGCCTTGCGCGCGGTGATGTCGTTGACGATCGCGAGCACCGCGCTGCGCCCCTCGTACTGGATCGGCGCCGAGGTGACCGCGCCCTCGAACAGCGAGCCGTCGGCGCGCAGCAGCTTCTGCTCCGTCTCGGGCGCGGCGAGCCCGTGCGCGAGGTAGCGCTGCGTGCGCGCGCGCACCAGCGGCTGCGAGTCGGGGTGGACGAAATCGAGCACGCTGCGCCCGACCATCTCCTGCGGCCCGCCCGCGCCGAACATGCGCGCGCCGGAGGCGTTGACGAACAGGAACTTCTGCTCCGCGTGCACCAGCACCCCGCTCGGCGAGAGCTCGATCAGGTCCTGGTAGCGCTTCTCGACCGCGCGCAGCCCGCGGTTCGCGCGCTCGAGCGAGGCCAGCGTGCGCCACACCACCAGCCCGAGCAGGCAGGCGGTGAGCAGCACGAAGCCCCAGCCCTTGAGCGTCTGGTAGCGCGTGAGCACGGACGGGTCGCCGGAACGGGCGAGCATCTCGACGTAGCGGTCGGAGAAGACGATCCACAGGCCCGAGGCGACCGCGTAGGCGACCGCCACCAGGGCGGCGCGCACTACGGCGCGTGCAAGGAAGGGTCGCAGCCGGGCAAGCATTGCGCAAATGTACCCCAGCGCGCGAGCGGCCGCGCCCCTTCGAGCCGCACAGGACGCGCGGATAACGTACGGCCGCCGTTCGGCGAGTAAGCTGCGGAAATGACGACGCGGCTGCGCATCACGTTCGCGGACTGGCTGACGCCGGCGGAGATGGAGGTCGCGACCGATCTGATCAAGACGTTCGGCACCACCATCGAGCACGACCGGGAGCTGCGCACGCTCGTCATCGCGCCGCGCGCCGAGGAGCTGGAGACGCTGAAGGAATACCTCGCCGTGTGGGAGACGGACCAAGCACTCAGCTGGTCCGGCGAGGCCTGATCGCCCGCCCTTACCGAAATCAGATGATGTCGCGACTGACCTCGATCGCGCTCGAGGCCCCGAGCGAGTCGATGTAGAGCGACGCCGCGCTGGCGCAGTCGTAGCTCGAGCCGGGCGCGAGCCAGACGTCGTCGGGCGAGCCCGAGCGAGTGAGCCACACCTCGCCGCTCACGCAGCGCACCACCAGCCCGGCGGGCGCCTCGAGCCGCACGCAGTGCCGGTGCTGGATCGACAGCAGGTGCCGCCCGCTCCTGAATTCGCTCAGATCCATTCCGATCATGGGTCAAGAAGTTAGTCCCGTGCGCCGCCACCGGCAAACGATTCCTTGGCTATACTCGGGTGAAAAAAATCACTCGGAAGCCATGGCCCGGCGCATCCCCCTCGGCAGCCTGCGCGTGTTCGAGGCCGGGCGCGCCTACTCCGAGGAGATCCGCGCCGCGATCGGCAAGATCGACGCGGCTTCGGCGCGCATCGCGAAGCCGGCGCTGCGGCGCGTGGTGCGCGTCGATACCATTCCGGTGGTCGCGTTGCACTGGATGATCCCGCGCCTGCCCCGGTTCAACGCGCGCCACCCCGGCATCGACGTCGAGCTCACGACCTCGGTCGGGCCGGTCAAGCGCAACCGCGAGTTCGACTGGATCGTGCGCCGCGACCCGAAGGACTTCCGCGGCCTCAGAGGCGAGCCCTTCGTGCGCGAGCTCACGCGCCTGGTGGCGAGCCCGGGCCTCGCAAGCGCGCTGCGCCTGAAGCGCCCGGCGGACCTCGCGCGCTGCCGCCTGATCGAGAACAAGGCGCGCCCCGACCTGTGGCCGGCGTGGTTCGCGGCCAACGGCCTGGATGCGCGGCGCTACGCCGACCGCATCGAGCTCGACCAGACCATCTACACCATCCAGGGCGCGCTCGAGGGGCTGGGCGTGGCGGTGATTCCCGATCTCTACATCGCCGACCTGCTCAAGGCCGGCAGCCTGGTGCACCCCATGGGCGAGGAGCCGGTCGTGACCGGCGCCTGCTACCTCATTACCATCAAGCCGCAGACGAGCGAGGCCGCGCAGACCTTCCGCGGCTGGGTGAAGAATCAGGCATGATCGCGGCTCGAGGAGGATGAGATGGCCACATTCGTGATTGCGCATGGGGCCTGGTCGGGCGGCTGGGCGTGGAAGAAGATCCGGCAGCGCCTGCGCGCGCGCGGCCACGAGGTGTTCACGCCGACCTACACCGGGCTGGGCGAGCGGGCGCACCTCGCGCGCCTGGAGTTCGGGCTCGAAACGCACGTGCGGGACGTGCTCGGGGTGCTCGAGTACGAGGACCTGTCCGACGTGGTCCTGCTCGGGCACAGCTACGGCGGGATGGTGGCCACCGGGGCGGCCGACCGCGCGCCGCAGCGCATCCGGCGCCTGGCATATCTGGATGCCTTCGCGCCGCGCGACGGGCAGTCGGTGTTCGACCTGGTGGGAGCGGAGGAGCGCGCGCGACGGCTGGAGGCGGTCAAGACCGTGGGCGACGGCTGGCAGCTGCCGCCCAATCCCGCGCCGGACGACACCAGCGCCGAGGACCTGGAATGGATCACGCCGCACCGCGTGCCGCTGGGGGTGAAGGCGTTCGAAGAGCCGCTCAGGCTCGGCGGCGCGGTGGACAAGCTGCCGAAGGCCTACATCTACTGCACCAAGGCGCGCCCGGGCGACGTGTTCCGCCAGTTCCGCGAGCGCGCGAGGAAGGAAGGCTGGCAGTGCTTCGACCTCGACGCCAGCCACAGCCCGAACGTGACCGCACCCGACGCGCTGGTCGAGATTCTCGAGGCGATCGCCGCCCGCCCATAGGCCGGCGCGGGCAAAGGGGTG
>DAHVFK010000476.1 GCA_027317055.1 Betaproteobacteria bacterium
AGCAGGCGGTCGAAGCCGTGCGAGCGCTCTCGCAGTCCGGCCTGTATCCTGCCAACGCGCGCCTGATCGAGGCCGACGAGGCCCGCTTCACCGAGGCGGGCGACGGCCGCCGCCATGTCCTGGTACTTGGCTTCGAAGGCGCCGACCACCCGCTCGATGCCTGGATGAAGCGCGCGCTCGAGCTGTGCGCCGACCACGGCGGCGAATGGGACGCCAAAGCGCTGGCCGACCCCGAATCGCAAAAGAGCGGCGCCGCCGGCAACTGGCGCGACAAATTCCTGCGCGGCCCCTACCTGCGCGAGCACGCCATCGCGCGCGGCGTCATGCGCGACACCGTCGAGACCGCGATCCCCTGGAGCGGCTTCCTCGCCCTCGAACGCAATGTGAAAGCCGCCACCCTCGCCGCCATCCGCGAAGCGACCGGCCGCGAAGGCTCCTGCACCGTGCGCTTCACCCACCTCTACCCCGACGGCCCGGCGCCGTACTTCACCTGGCACGCCTACGGCGACAAGGCCAAACTCCCCGAGCAGTTCTGGGCCATCAAGTCCGCCGCCTCGCAGGCCATGATCGACGCCGGCGGCACCATCACCCACCACCACGCCCTCGGGCGCGATCACCGCAGCTGGTACGACCAGCAGCGGCCGGGGCTCTTTGCCGAGGCGTTCAAGGGCGCTAAGAAGCGGCTCGATCCGCGGTCGGTGATGAACCCGGGCGTAATTGTCGACAATTAACGCGCATCGGGCGTGCGCCTTAAACCTGATACGGCTCGTCCCAGTACAAGGGTTTGCGCGGGAGTTTCGGTTTGTACCGGACGACCTTGCTGTCCATCCGCGCCGCTACGGACGGGTGGATCAGATCGGCCGCCGCCACGGTGCGGGCCTCCTCGCCGAATGTCTTCCAGATCCCCTCGTAGGATTGGTGCATCGGCCCATCGGGCCGAGGATCCAGATCGTAGAAATCCTTCTCCTTGAAGTCCAGCCCATGTTCGAGGCCGCGCAGGACCATCCACTGCAGCGTGATGTCGGATAGCCCGGTTGCCGCGTAGCCGCCGCCGACGTCGGCGTGGACCCCGGCAAACCAGACCTGGATCACGCGCGGGTCGGTGTCCCATCTCAAGACCGGGAAGACCTTGCGCTTCTCGTCGATCGCCATGGCGTGATAGCCGGCGACCACGTTGTGGCTCAACTCGTTGTCATGGTAGTCGGCATCGTTGGTGGCCTTGACCGTATCCCACACGCCCACCATCTCGACCATGATGTCGAAGAAGCGCTTGCTGCGTTTCAGATTGGGCGGGCTGTCGAAATCGCGCGTTTTGTACATCTCCAGGCCGAGTTCCGTATCCTCGACCTTGGCCGGAATGCCGCTGTGCGCGATGAGCCCGCTCAGTCGCCGCGCCGCGTACGCTCCGCGACTGAAGCCCAGCAGGAATACCTTGTTTTCTTCGCGCTTCCAGTCCGAATCGGAAAAGCGCTGGCAGAGGAAGCGGTAAGCGCCGAGGACCTTCTCGTCGAGGCCGAAACCATAGATGCCGCCGCGGACCGCCTCCCACATGCCCGTGCCCACGCCTTCTTCGTAGTGAATTCTTTGCCCGCGCTTCAGCAGTGAAATGAATTTGGCGACGTTGGTCGGCGCGGCTTTGCCCGCGTCGAGCTGAGCCGGGTCATTCCAGGTGCCATCCAGCCCGACGATGAGGTTTCGCACCGCTGCCTCCGCCACCTGTCCTCCTCAGTTCGTCGTGCGCTTCCTGAGTTTCAGCGACGGACCTTGATCATCGCCCGGGTCTTCGCGTGGCACGCACCACCATTCCACGGACTGCGGAACGTACAACCCGAGCGTCGCCACCGACGCCAGAACGAACAGCGCGTTCTGGTGGACCTTGATGCGGTAAAGCTCGCGATTCTTATCGCATTTGGCGACGTTCCGCGCGCTCCAGCTGAATCCCCAGAACGAACCTTGAACCGTCTCTTCCACCTTCTGTGCGCCGGGCCCCTTGTCAATGTCGCCGGAGCCCTCGATCAGGAAAGTCGTGCAGCCGGCCGCGCTGCCCAGCAGGATGACGAGAATGAATGCGCAAGCCGATCGCTTCGACATGGCCCCTCCATTCGCCTGCATGTATTTAGGGCAACAATAGCGAAAAACGGGGGCAGCGTCGATCTTCAGACGGCCTCGACGATGGTCGCGTTCGCGATGCCGCCGCCCTCGCACATCGTCTGCAGCCCCCAGCGCTTGCCTCTCGCGTGCAGCGCGTTGATCAGCGTCGCCATCAGCTTCGCCCCGGTCGCGCCGAGCGGGTGGCCGAGCGCGATCGCGCCGCCGTTGACGTTGAGCTTCGCCGGATCGGCGCCGATCCCTTTCAGCCAGGCGAGCGGCACCGAGGCGAAGGCCTCGTTCACCTCGAACAGGTCGATGTCGCCAATCTTCATCCCGGCGCGCTCGAGCGCCTTCTTGGTCGCCGGGATCGGCTCTTCCAGCATGATCACCGGGTCGCCCGCGGTGAGCGCGAGCGTGTGAATGCGCGCGCGCGGCTTCAAGCCGAACGTCTTCAGCGCGCGCTCGCTCACCACCAGCGCGGCCGAGGCCCCGTCGCAGATCTGGCTCGCGTTGGCAGCGCTCACCCGCCCGCCCTCGCGCAAGAGCTTCACCGCGCCGATCGACTCGAGCGAGGCGTCGTAGCGGATGCCTTCGTCGGCGTCGTGCATCATCGTCTCGCCGTCGACCTCCACCTCGAGCGGCACGATCTCGTGCCGAAAGGCGCCCGCCTTGGTCGCCGCCGCCGCCCGCTTGTGGCTCTGGAGCGCGAAGGCGTCGAGCACCTCGCGCGACAGGCCGTACTTCTCCGCCATCGTCTCCGCGCCGACGAACTGGCTGAAACTCGAGACCCCGAACTTCTCCTGGATCCGCTTCGACCACGGCC
>DAHVFK010000477.1 GCA_027317055.1 Betaproteobacteria bacterium
GGGGATCTCGAAGTACAAGGAACGCCGGCGCGAGACCGAGAATCGGCTCTCTGATACGAAAGAGAATCTCGCGCGGGTGACCGACATCCGGATCGAGCTCGGTTCGCAGATCGAGAAGCTGGAAGCGCAAGCGGAGGTGGCGAGCCGATACAAGGAGCTCCAAGCGGAGTTGCAGCTCAAGCAGCAGCTCCTGTGGTTCGTGCGGCGTCGCGACGCCGCGGGTGAGCGTGAACGTCACGCAAGAGAGATCGCCAAAACCAGCAACGAGTTGGAAGCGGAAACCGCGAAGCTGCGCGAGATCGAATCGCGGCTGGAGGCAGCCCGGGCGGCACATTACAAGGCGGGCGACGCGATGAATGCCGCCCAGGCGGCCCTCTACGGGGCCAACGCGGAGGTTGCGCGTCACGAGTCCGAACTGCGCCACGTGGAAGAAACGCGACAACGGCTCGAGAACCAGCACACCGAGCGACGCATTCAGCTCGGATCATGGCGCGAGCAGCGCTCTCAGCTCACCCTGGCGCTACACATGTGGGCAGCCCGGTCGGAAACCGCGAAGCAGCGCGTCGTGGAAACCCGGTCACAGCTGTCGCAGGAGAATGCAAGGCTGCCGCAGGCCGAGCAGGCGTTCCGCTCTTCGCAGGAGCGTCTGAGCGGGGCTCGCGACCGCCTGATGCAGGCGGAGAGCGGTCTTCAGATCGAGCAATCGAATCTTGCCCATCTGGAGCGCAACATCCAGTCGCTCGAGCAACGCCGTGAGCGCCTGCAGAGCGAGCTGGAAACGTTGCTCAGACCCGACGCCGCCGCGCTGACGGCGCTCGATAGCTTGATCCGTGACATCGACGTCTCGATCTCGGAGGCGGACCAGGGTATCGAGACGTTGCAGACCGATTGCGTGCGCTTGGAAGAGCAACAATCTTCCGCCTTGGCGCGAGTTGCACTGGCTTCACGCGAGGCGACTGCGGCGGAAGCGCAACTGGCGACCCTGCGGCAGATACAGGCTGCGGCCGAAGACAACGCGCCACTGCACGACTGGCTCGAGACGCATGGTCTTTCGGCGTTGCCGCGCTTGTGGCAGAAGCTGCGCATCGACGCAGGTTGGGAGACCGCGGTCGAGGCGGTACTGCGCGAGCGCTTGCATGCTCTGGAGCTCGCCGACCCTGCGCGGCTTGCGGCGCTCGCGTCGGATCAGCCTCCGGTCAAGGCGAGTCTGTTCACACATGGGGTCGGTGGCGCGCAAGAGCAGCTGCCGGGTCATACGTCGCTTGCCTCCAAGGTTCACGCGGTGGATGCGGCCGTATCGGGCGCCCTGGCGGACTGGTTATCCGGCATCTACGCGGTGGAGAGCACGCCAGACGCGCGCGCGCGCGAGCAGCTGCCGACGGGAGCGGTTCTGGTGACTCGGGCCGGACACCAGTTCACCCGGCAGACGCTGAGCTTTCACGCCCCGGACCCGTCGGACGCGGGGCTGCTGGCGCGACAAGGCGAGATCGAGGGGCTGGAGGCGCGCTTCCGGGAGCTCGAGTCCCGGCTAGCGCAAGAGCGCGACTCACTGGCCGGGGTCGAGACCGAGCTGGCGCGGCGCCAGAGTGAGCTGGAGGGCGCGCGGGACGCCTTCTCGGACCATCAGACAGAGCGGCACGACAGGCAAATCGAGCTCCTGAAGCTGAGCCAGGCGCAAGAGCGATATAGCGAGCGAAGCGCGCAGGTCAGCGCGGAGCTGAGCGAGATCGCGCGCGACGTCGACCAGGGCGGCGAACGCTTGGTTCAATCCCAAGCCGCGGTAGGGCGCATCGGCGAGGACATCCGGGCTTCGCGCGACGATCTGGAAGCCATCAAGGCCGATCACCTTGCGGCTGAGGTCCGGTTGGCGGATCAGCGGCGGGAGATCCAGCAAGCGGAGCGCGCATCACAGGACGCGGTGTTCGGCGAGCGCGAATGTGTCTCCAAGATCAGCGAGATCGACAACTCGGTGCGTGTCATCGATCAGCAGATCGGAAGCGCCGAGATCGAAATTGCGAAGCTGACTGAAGAGCTGGCGCAAGATCCGGTTCCGGCTGTGCGCATGGCGCTTGAGGCTGCGGTGGAAGCGCGTATCGCCTGCGAGAGAACGCTCGCCGAAGCTCGAAACGCGGTCGAGGCCGCCGCGGGCGTGCTGCGCGGATTTGAAGAGGAGCGCCTGCAGATCGAAGTGCGAATCGCCCCGCTGCGCGACCGGGTGGGCGAATTGCGTCTCAAGGAGCAGGCGGCGCAGATCAACCACGATCAGTTCGAGCAGCAGCTGCGCGAAGCTGACGCCGACGAAGCAAAGCTCGACGGCGAAGCCGAGCGCGCGCCACGCCCGTCGGCGCTGCAAGCCGAGCTGACCCGATTGACGCAGTCGATCAGTGAGCTAGGGGCGGTCAACCTGGCGGCGCTCGAGGAACTGCACAGCGACCGAGAGCGCAAAACCTATCTCGATTCACAGGCTGCCGATCTGGACGAGGCCCTCAACACTCTCGAAGATGCGATTCGCCGCATCGACCGGGAGACGCGCGAGTTGCTGCGGGAGACTTTCGACAGCGTGAATCGTCATTTCGGGTCGCTGTTTCCCGCCTTGTTCGGCGGCGGGGAGGCGAAGCTGACCATGACCGGCGAGGAGATTCTCGATGCGGGGGTCCAGGTCATGGCTCAGCCCCCGGGCAAACGCAACAGCACCATCCATCTGCTCTCCGGCGGCGAAAAGGCGCTCACCGCGATCGCGCTTGTGTTCGCGATGTTCCAACTCAACCCGGCGCCGTTTTGCCTCCTGGACGAAGTCGACGCGCCACTCGATGACACCAATACGGTGCGGTTCTGCGACCTAGTGCGCAAGATGTCGAGCCAGACACAGTTCCTGTTCATCAGTCACAACAAGCTGACGATGG
>DAHVFK010000478.1 GCA_027317055.1 Betaproteobacteria bacterium
GGTGAATGACCGCGTTGGTCGAGCCGCCGATCGCGGCATTGACCCGGATCGCGTTCTCGAACGCCTGCTTGGTCAGGATTTTCGACAGCGACAGCTTGTCCTTCACCATCTGCACGATGCGCCGCCCCGCGGCGCGCGCGAGCACGTTCCTGCGCGCATCCACGGCCGGGATCGCCGCGTTGCCCGGCATGCCCACGCCGAGCGCTTCGACCATCGACGCCATGGTCGACGCCGTTCCCATGGTCATGCAGTGCCCGTGCGAGCGGTGCATGCACGACTCGGCCTCGTGAAAATCGTCGAGCGTGATCTTGCCGGCGCGCAGATCCTCGGACATCGACCAGACATTGGTGCCCGAGCCGATGTCGGTGCCGCGGTATTTGCCCGAGAGCATCGGTCCGCCCGAGACCGCGATCGCCGGCAGGTCGACGCTCGCCGCGCCCATCAGCAGCGCGGGCGTGGTCTTGTCGCAACCCACGAGCAGCACCGTGCCGTCCAGGGGGTTGCCGCGGATCGATTCCTCGACGTCCATGCTGGCGAGGTTGCGGTACAGCATCGCGGTCGGCCGCAGCAGCGTTTCGCCCAGCGACATGACCGGAAACTCGAGCGGAAACCCGCCCGCCTCGAGCACGCCCGCCTTGACGTGCTCCGCGATGACCCGAAAGTGCGTGTTGCAGGGCGTGAGCTCGGACCAGGTGTTGCAGATGCCGATCACCGGCCTGCCGTCGAACTGGTCCTGCGGTACGCCGCGGTTCTTGACCCAGCTGCGGTAGATGAAGCCGTAAATGTCCTGGCGCCCGAACCACTGGACGCTGCGCTGCGTCGGAGTCTTTTTCGCCATGTCAGTATGTCGCCCTGCCGCCGGAAATGTCGAACACGGCCCCGGTCGAGAACGAGCAGTCCTCGGAGGCTAGCCAGCAGGTCAGCGCCGCGATCTCCTCCACCTCGACGAAGCGCCCCATGGGGATTTTGGACAGCATGAATTTCGCGAACTCGGGCGTAACCTGGTTCAGAATGGCCGTCTGGGCCGCCGCCGGCGTCACGCAGTTGACCAGCACTCCGTTCTGGGCCAGCTCCTTGCCGAGCGCCTTGGTGAATGCGATCAACCCGCCCTTGGCGGCGGCGTACGCGGCGGCATTGGGATTGCCCTCCTTGCCGGCGATCGAGGCAATATTGACGATCCGGCCGTAGCCCGCTTTCACCATATTGGGCACGACGGCGCGGCAGCAAAGAAAGGGTCCGTTCAGGTCGATTTCGATGACGCGCTTCCATTCCTGGATCGGATAGTCGACCACCGGCGCAGTCGGCCCGGCGATTCCCGCGTTGTTGACCAGCACGTCGATCCTGCCCAGCGCCTCGAGCGCGCTGCGCGTCGCGCGCTCGATCGCCGCCGCGTCGGTCACGTCGATCGCGTCGCCGCTCGCGTCGCGCCCGAGCGCGGCGAGCGCGTTCGCGAGCAGCTTGTCGTCACGATCCCAGATACGCACCTTCGCTCCGGAAGCGAGCATCCGTTTCGCGATCGCGAGACCGATGCCCTGTGCGCCGCCGGTGATAATTGCGCTGCGGCCTGCGAAATCGAGTTGGTTCATCGTCCTCCCCGGAGTGAATGGATTCGAAAGTGTACCGCGTCGGCCGGCGCCGAACCGCTATAATCGATCCCCGTTTCCGGGAGGACACCGATGTCAGGAAGGCTGGCCGGCAAGACCGCGTTCATCACCGCCGCAGGGCAGGGCATCGGCCGCGCCGCCGCGCTCGCTTTCGCGCACGAAGGGGCCAAGGTATGGGCGACCGACCTCAACCCGAAGACGCTGACAGAGATCGAGGGCAAGGACGCGATCGGCACGCGCGTGCTCGACGTGACCGACGAGGCCGCGATTGCGAAGATCGCTGCCGAGGTCGGGCCGATCGACGTGCTGTTCAACTGCGCCGGGTTCGTGCACCATGGCACGATCCTCGATTGCGCGCCGAAAGACTGGGAATTCAGCTTCAACCTGAACGTTAAGTCGATGTACCTGGTCACGCGCGCCTTCCTGCCCGGAATGCTGAAGAAGGGCGGCGGCTCGATCATCAACATGTCGTCGATCGCCTCGAGCGTGAAGGGATTGCCGAACCGCTTCGTGTACGGCGCGACCAAGGCCGCGGTGATCGGCCTCACCAAGGCGATCGCCGCGGACTACGTCAGGCAGGGCATCCGCTGCAACTGCATCGGCCCGGGCACGGTCGACACTCCCTCGCTGCACGATCGCATCAAGGCATTTCCCGATCCGGTGCAGGCGCGCAAGGACTTCATCGCCCGCCAGCCCATGGGACGCCTCGGCACCGTGGACGACATCACGGGAATTCTGGTTTTTCTGGCATCCGACGAATCGCTGTTCGCGACCGGAAACATGTATTCAATCGACGGGGGAATGACGATATGAAGCTCTGCCGCTACGGCAAGAACGGGTTCGAGAAGCCGGGCGTGATCGACGCCGAGGGAAGGCTGCGCGATCTGTCCAAGGTGATGTCGAGCATCGGGCCGAACGAGCTTTCTCCGCGCGGACTCAAGATGCTGGCCAAGGTGAAGCCCGAATCGCTGCCGATCGTGAACGGCAACCCGCGCCTGGGTGTGCCCTACGTCGGTATCGGCAAGTTCGTCGCGATCGGGCTGAACTACTCCGACCATGCCAAGGAGGCGGGGCAGCCGATTCCGAGCGAGCCGGTGGTGTTCATGAAGGCGACCACCTGCATCAGCGGCCCCTACGACGACGTGGTCCAGCCCGTGGGCTCGACCAAGCTCGACTGGGAAGTCGAGCTCGGCGTTGTGATCAGCAGCAAGGCGCAGTACGTTTCCGAAGATAAGGCGCTCGAGCACGTCGCGGGCTACTGCGTGGTGAACGACGTTTCCGAGCGTGCGTTC
>DAHVFK010000479.1 GCA_027317055.1 Betaproteobacteria bacterium
CTATCGTTCGGCAAAATGCGGCCGGCCGGGTCCACACGACGCCGAATATCTCGCCCGATCGGCGATGGTAGGGCGAAAGTCATTCCGCCAATGGATCCGCCATTCGCCGTGCCACGGCCGCGAAGCCCGAGCGTCGAATTAGGTCCGCCAACGCCGGCAGGCTTGCTCAGGCCCTCCGCTCAGGCCGCACGCACGCCCGTCACGAATTCGCCCACCTCGCCCATCAGCTGCGCGGCCCGTCTCGACAGCTCGGAGGCGGCGCCGGTGCCGCATTGCGCATTCCGTTGATCGTGAACGGCCATTCCGTTCGATCGTGATCACCTGATCCGGTGATCGTGAAGGCGCGCTCTGTTGGGCCCGAGCAGGACCTTGCGAGCGGTACGGTGCGATGGCGGGACGATGGCACTGACGGTTGATCTCGTCTCACTTTCCCTTGGCGTTCGTCAAGCTTGCGTCGTCCGAGACGGTGGCGTTGACGGCATGGCGCTTTCGCAAGCTGGGTCCTTTCAGTTCGATGCGGTGAGCGCGATGGACGACGCGGTCCAAGATCGCATCTCCGAGGGTGGGGTCGCCAATGAGGTCGTGCCAGCGGCCGATCGGAACCTGACTGGTGATCAGCAGCGAGCCCTTCTCGTAGCGGTCCTCGACGATCTCCAGCAGATCGCGCCGCTGATCGGCGGAGAGCGGCTCTGGTCCCCAGTCGTCGATGATCAGCAGGCGCGTGCGCTCGAGCGTCGCCATCAGCCGGGCCGCGCGGCCTTCACCGCGCGCCGTGGCGAGCTCGGCGAACAGCCGCGGGGCGCGCCGGTAGAGCACGGAGTAGCCTTCGCGGCAGGCCTTGTGGCCCAGTGCGCAGGCCAACCACGATTTGCCGACGCCGGTTGGGCCGCCAATTACCAGATGCTGGCTGTCGCGGATCCAGCCGCATCCGGCGAGCTTCTGGAACAGCGCACGATCGAGCCCGCGAGGCACGCGGAAGTCGGTATCCTCGATGACCGCGCTCTGCCGCAATCGGGCGTGGCGCAGTCGTCGATCAAGCCGCTTATTCTCCCGGCTGGTCGCCTCGCGGTCGATCAGCAGGCCGAGCCAGTCCTCGCGGGAGATGTCGTCGGCCGCCGAGGTGTTCTTCATCTCGATGAACGCGTCGGCCATCGCGGTCAGGCCGAGGCCACGCAGGCGCTCGACCAGGGGATGGATCAGCATGGTTCTCCCTTTCAATGATAATAACCGGAGCCGCGGATGTTCTCGTGGAACAGGCCGGCCGAACCGCGCTCGGCCGGCTTCGCCTCCTGCCGGTTCTTCAGGATGGCGGCGACCGAGCTGTAGGATCGGGTGCCCAGTGCGAGCGCCCGGGCACAGGCGCCGTCCAGCCGTTCTGCGCCGTAGCGCTTCTGCAGGCCGAGGATGCCGATGCAGGAGCGAAACCCCTGCTCCGGATGCGGCCGGGAGCGCAGAATGGTCTCGACCAGGGCGGCGGTGTCATCGCCGATCGCGGCCGCTTCTCGCAGGATCCGCTCATGGGTCCAGTCGCGATAGCGCCGGTGCGAGCTCGGCATGTGCTCCGGCACCGTGCTCGGTCGATGTCGCCGAAGACTGCGCAGGTGCGTGGCCACCAGCTTGCCGCGGTGGAAGACCTCCACGGTCTTGGCGGTGATCCGCGCCTCCACCTCCTGGCGCAGCAGCTGGAACGGCACCGAATAGAAGTGCTTGGCGATCTCGACGTGGGAGTCGAGGCTGACGCGGCAGCGCTTCCACTCCGCGAACTCGTACCGGGTCGGCGGCAACGCCAGCAAGGCCGGCCGATCGATCTGCTCGAACAGAGCGCGTCGGGTGGTGCCCCAACCGCGCATGGGCCGATCGTTCAATTGCGCGGTCAACTCGCGAATTGCGGCGTTCAGCTCGCCCGACGAGAAGAACCGGCGATGGCGCAGCCGGGCGAGGATCCAGCGCTGCACGACCTGCGCGCCGACTTCAACCTTCGCCTTGTCACGGGCCTTGTAGGGTCGAGCGGGAATGATCGCGGTGCCGTAGTGCGCCGCCATATCGGCGTAGGTCCGGTTCACCGTCGGCTCGTGGAAGCAGGCCTTGGTGATGCCGGCCTTCAGATTATCGCAGACGATCTGCCGCGGCACACCGCCGAGGAACGCCAGGACGTTCACGTGCACGGCGATCCAGTCTGGCAACGCCTGGCTCCAGGTCGCCTCCGCGTAGATCAGGCTGGAGGCGCCCAGCACCGCGACGAAGGTCTCGGCCCGGCGGGCCTCGCCGGTCGCCCCGTCGAACACCTCCATGGTGTGACCGGCGAAGTCGACGAACAGCTTCTCCCCCGCGATGTGCACCTGGCGCAGCGTCGGCTTCAGCCGCCCGGCCCACTCCCGATAGAGATTGCCGAACCAGGAATAGCCGAAGCCGTCCGGAGCACCGGCGCGGTATTCTTCCCATAGCAGCGCCAGCGTCACGTTCGGGCGACGCAGCTCGCGATGGACCGTGGGCCAGCCTGGCACCGGCCGCTCGTCCACCGGCACATCCGGCACCGGTGGGAACAACAGCTTCTCGAGACGGTCGTCGTCCAAATCATCCGGCAACGGCCAACACAGGCCTGCCCGCCGCGCCCGGCTCAGATAGCCGTTCACCGCGCCGGCGCTCAGCCGAAGGCTCTGCCCGATGGCACGCTGCGACAGCCCTTGCCCGAACCGCAGACCCAGCCCTTGCCCGAACCGCAGACGCAGTACCTCGCGTATCTTCCGCATCGACAATCTCTCGCCCGGCATTCCGATCCCCTGCTGCTCGGCAAAAGATCGAACCTACCCGTGGTTGAAGACTGTCAGCGGAACCGGCCCGCCACCCCGCTGCCGAACGCGTTCATGATCACCGGAGCGGTGT
>DAHVFK010000047.1 GCA_027317055.1 Betaproteobacteria bacterium
GGCGACGCCGTGCTGCTGACGCCCGCGCTAGGAGCCTTGCGCGAATGCTATCCCGAGGCGGACATTCACCTGCTGGTGCCCGCCGAAATCGCCCCGCTGTTCGAGCATCTGCCATGGCTGACCCGTGTCTGGGCCATGCCGCGCCGCCGCGGCCGCGCGAGCATGCGCGAAACGTGGCCGCTCATCCGTGCCCTGCGCCGCGAGCGCTTCGACCGCTCGGTGGACTTCGCCGGCAACGACCGCGGCGCCATCCTGAGCTTCCTGGTCGGCGCCCGCCGGCGGCTCGGCTGGGCCGAACATGGCGGTTTCCTCGGTCGCCGGTTTCTCTACACCGACCGCGTCGCCGCGCACGCGGGCCCGGTGCACGAGTCGCTGCGGCTCGCGCAACTCCTGGGCGGCTGGGGCGTGCCGCTGCCTCGATCGCTCGAAGCCGACGTCCGTGCCGATCCCAAGCTGGCGGACGAGGCTGCAAGGATCCTTGCCGACAGGCAGACCATCCTTTATCACATCGCCTCCAGCCAGCCAAAGAAGGAATGGCCCCTCGCGCATTGGGCCGAATTGCTCCGGCTGGCTTCCGCCGCGGGGCGCCGCGTGGTCTTCACCACGGCGAGGGGCGAGCGCGAACGATCGCTGATGACCAAATTCAAGACGCTCGCACCGGATGCGGAGATCCTGCCGCTCATCGCGGAGCTTCCGCTGTTCCTGGCGGTACTGCAGCGCGGCGCGCTGTTCGTGTCGAGCGACACCGGCCCGCTGCATTTCGCCGCGGGGCTAGGTGTACCGACGATCTCCTTGTTCGGCCCATCACGCGCTGTGCAGTGGGCACCGATCGGACAGAAGCATCATTCGTTGACGGGTGGAGCGTGCAATTGCGACGGCAACTTCCCGGATTGTCGTTCGGCCAGACATTGCCTCGCCCAGATCACGCCGCAGCAGGTGTTCGAAGTGCTGCAAGCGGTCGTGCGTACATCGTGATCCCTGGTCTTCCGTCAGCGCACCAGCCTGTAGTGTTTCTTCGACAGCTCCCAGCCGAACCGGCGCTCGAGCGCCATCATGCGGCGGTGCTACAGATCGCGCCGGGTCGGCACGTAGGCGGGGTCGGGGGCGTAGTGCCGCTCGGCCTGGGTCGCCAGCCAGTCGCGCACGGCTGCGGGATGATCGCCGCCGAACGGTGCCAGCAACCGGGGGTCGATGGCATAGCCCTCGAACAGGGCGTGGTCGTGCTTCCAGTATTTGCCTACGCGCGCGTTCTTCTCGCGCATGGCGGCGATGCTGCGCACATGGCCGTAGTGATAGATCGTGGCGCCCGCCAGCGCGGCGCGCGGATAGCGGCCGCGCTTGTTCTTCTCCATGACGACGAAGAACAGGCCGTCGGGCGAATAGTTGCGGACCGTATTGCGGATGATGCGCGGTGCGCGCCGGTACCAGCCCGGGCCGACGGCGACCCAGTCAGGGCTGCCGAAGAAGTGGTGGTAGTCGAACACCAGGGCCTCGATGCGCCGGTCGTCGAGGTGGCGCTGCATCGCGCCGCGCACCGCCTCGAGGTCGCGCTCGTGCAGCACTTCGTCGCCTTCGAGGTAGAACGCCCAGTCGCCGCCGCAGTTGAACTGCGCGATCATTTTCTGCTGCGCGTAGACATAGCCGCGGTCCTGCATGCGCTCGTTCCAGCGCGTCTCGATCAGGCGCAGCCTGGGCTCGTTCATCGCGCGCAGCCGCTCGAGCGTGTCGTCCTCGCCTTCGCCGACCGCGACCACGAACTCGTCGCACAGCGGCAGCGCCGAGCGGATGCTCTCGACGTAGGGGTAGCCCAGCAGGCCGCCGTTGCGCAGGAAAGTGAATCCGCTGACTTTCATGATGGGCGCGGCAATTCTACCCGCCAGCCGCTACAATCCCGGCATGCGCCCCAAACTGCTGCTGTGCGCCGCCCTTTGCAGCCTGGTCGCGTGCGCTTCCACGCTCACCGAACGGGATGCCGAGGGCCTCGCGCTGCAGGCCGCGAAGGGCAACGTCCAGGCGGGCGAGACGCTCGAAAAGCACGCCAAGGCGGGAGATCCCGTCGCGCAGCGCCTGATGGGCGCGATGTACAGCACCGGCCGGGGCGTGCCGCGCAACGACGCGTACGCGATCGACTGGTTCAGGAAGGCGGCGCTGCAGGGCGACCTGGCGTCGATGCACGATCTTGCGGTGATGTACGCGCGTGCGCCGGGCAAGCTGAAGAACACCGCCGAGGCGCTCAAGTGGTTTCGTGCCGCGGCAGCCAAGGGCTACGCGCGCTCTCAATCCAATCTCGCCTACATGCTGATAGAGGGCGAGGGCACGGCGCAGGATTTGCCGCGGGCGAAATCGTGGCTGGACAAGGCGGTCGCGCAACACGAGCCGTTCGGCGAGTTCCTGCTGGGCAAGATGGTCCGCGACGGGCGCGGCGTGGAAAAGGACGCTGCCCGAGGCGCAAAACTGATGGGGGATGCGGCCGATTCGGGCTTGCGCGAGGCGCAGTTCGAGCTCGCGCTCATGTATCACGACGGCAACGGGGTCGAGAAAAGCGACCACAAGGCCCGCGACCTGCTGCGCAAGTCCGCCGAGCAGGGATACCCCAACGCGCAATACGTGCTCGCGATCGTTTACCGCCAGGGCGAGCTCGGAGAGCAAAAGGATCCGGCCAAGTCGTTCACCTGGCTGCGGCGCAGCGCGAACCAGAATTTCGCGCCCGCCCAGTTCCAGCTCGGGCTCGCGTACGCGAACGGCGACGGGGTGAAGCAAGATGACCGGCAGGCCTACGCCTGGATGCTCGAGGCGGCGAAGAACGGCAGCCCCGAGGCGGCGGAATTCGTGCAACGCGTCCGTTCTCACCGGAAATGAAGGACCTGCGCGACCAGAGCCGCGAGCTTTACCTGCGGTTGCTCGGCTACGTGCGCCCGCACGCGAAGGTATTCGGGCTTGCGCTGCTGGGCATGATCGGCGCCGCGGCGACCGAGCCTTTGTTTCCCGCGCTGATGAAGCCCTTGCTCGACGGCGGTTTCGCCGCCGCGCGCGGCGCGACCGCCCTGCCGCCGGGGCTGTTCGCCGCGGCCCTGATCGGCATCTTCGTGCTGCGCGGACTGCTCACTTTCACCTCGTCGTACTTCATGGCCTGGGTCGCGAACCGGGTGGTGCTCGACATGCGTGCGGCCATGTTCGCGCGCCTGGTGCGCATGCCGAGCCGCTTCTTCGACGATCACAGCTCGGGCGCGCTGCTGTCGAAAGTCGCCTACGACGTCGCCGGCGTCACCGGCGCGGCGACCACGGCGCTGACGGTGCTGGTGAAGGACTCGATCGCGGTCGCGGGGCTGCTGGGCTGGATGCTGTACCTGAACTGGAAGCTGACCCTGATCGCGCTCGCGATCGGGCCGCTGGTCGCGCTCACGGTGCGGTTGTTCTCGCGCCAGCTGCGCAGCATGGCGCGCGGCGCGCAGCACGCGATGGGCGAGCTCGCCCACGTGCTGGAGGAGACCATCGAGTGCCAGAAGGTGGTCAAGGTGTTCGGCGGCCAGGACTACGAGGCCAAGCGCTTCGCCAGGGCCAACGAGAGGGTGCGCAGTTTCAACATGCGCCACACCGTGCCCGCCACGGCGATCGTGCCCATCACGCAGGTCCTCGCCGCGGTGGCGCTCGCGATCATCGTATACCTCGCGTTGCAGCCGTCGCTCGGGCTGCGTGCGACGGTGGGCGAATTCGCCTCGTTCATCACCGCGATGCTGATGCTGCTCGCGCCGCTCAAGCGCCTGACCGACATCAACGCGCCGCTGCAGCGCGGGCTCGCGGCGGCCGAAAGCGTGTTCGGCATGGTCGATAGCGAGCCCGAGGAGGATCGCGGCACGGTCAAAATTGGGCGCGCGCGCGGCGAGGTGGCGTACGACAAGGTCGGCTTCGTCTACCCGACCCGCACCGAGCCGGCGCTGGCCGACGTGAGCCTCACGGTGAAGCCGGGGGAAACGGTGGCCCTGGTCGGCGGCTCGGGCGGCGGCAAGACCACGCTGGTCAACCTGCTGCCGCGCTTCTACACCCCCACCGTGGGCCGCATCCTGCTCGACGGCCACGACATCCAGAGCCTGACACTCGAGAGCCTGCGCGCCAACATCGCATTGGTGAGCCAGGAGGTGGTGCTGTTCAACGACAGCCTCTACGCGAATATTGCCTATGGCCGGCTCGGCGGCGCGAGCGAGAAGGAAGTGATCGCGGCGGCCGAGGCGGCGCACGCGATGGACTACATCCGCGAGACCCCGGAGGGGCTTAACACCCTGATCGGCGAGAACGGGTTGCGCCTGTCGGGCGGGCAGCGCCAGCGCCTGGCGATCGCGCGCGCGCTGCTCAAGGACGCGCCGGTGCTGATCCTGGACGAGGCCACCTCGGCGCTCGACTCCGAGTCCGAGCGCCAGGTGCAGGCCGCGCTCGAGGTGCTCATGCGCGGGCGCACCACCATCGTCATCGCCCACCGCCTGTCGACGATCGAGCATGCCGATCGCATCGTGGTGCTCGAGCGCGGGCGCGTGGTCGAGACGGGGCGCCACGCCGAGCTGCTGGCGAAGGAGGGCGCCTACGCCCGCCTGTACCGGATCCAGTACGCCAAGGAGCGCACCGCGGCGCTCCAGTAGAATTGCGCCATGCTTCTCGTCACCGGCGGTGCCGGCTTTATCGGCTCGAATTTCGTCCTCTCCACCATTGCGGAGACGGGCGAGGCGGTGCTCAACCTCGACAAGCTGACCTACGCCGGCAACCTGCGCAACCTCGCCGCGCTCGAGGGCGACGAGCGCCACGTGTTCGTACAGGGCGACATCTGCGACCGGGACCTCGTGCGCCGGCTGCTCGCCGAGCACCGCCCGCGCGCGATCGTGCACTTCGCCGCCGAGAGCCACGTCGACCGCTCGATCGAGGGGCCGGCCGAGTTCGTGCAGACCAACGTGGTCGGCAGCTTCAGCCTGCTCGAGGAAGCGAGGGCGCACTGGATCCAGTTGCCGCCGGCCGAGCAGGCGGCGTTCCGCTTCCTGCACGTGTCGACCGACGAGGTCTACGGCTCGCTCGGGGCGCAGGATCCCGCCTTCACCGAGCGAACGCCCTGCGCGCCCAACAGCCCCTACGCGGCTTCCAAGGCCGCCTCCGACCACCTGGTGCGCGCCTACCACCATACCTACGGCCTGCCGACGCTGACCACCAACTGCTCCAACAACTACGGCCCCTACCAGTTCCCGGAGAAGCTGATCCCGCTCGTGCTGCACAATGCGTTGGCGGGCAAGAGGCTCCCGGTTTACGGCGACGGCGGCAACGTGCGCGACTGGCTCTACGTGCTCGATCACTGCGCCGCGGTGCGCTTGGTGCTCGACAAAGGCCGCCCGGGCGAGACCTACAATATCGGCGGCGGGAGCGAGCGGACCAACATTGAAGTCGTGCAACGAATTTGCGGTCTGCTCGACAAGGTTCACCCGCCCGGCCGCGGCAGCTACGCCGACCTGATCGAGTTCGTCAAGGATCGCCCCGGCCACGACCGCCGCTACGCGATCGACAGCGCGAAGATCCGTAGCGAGCTCGGCTGGCGGCCGCGGGAGAGCTTCGAGTCCGGGCTCGAGAAAACCGTGCGCTGGGTCCTCGACAACCGGGCCTGGACCGAGGAGGTGACGAGCGGCGCATACCGCAGGTGGGTGGAGCAAAACTACGCCCTGCGCGGGGCGGTTTGACCCTGCTGCCGAGGAGTAAAATCCAACCCATGAGCGATGAGCTGAGCCGCAATTGGGTAGAGACGTGGGACCGCGCCGGGCCGGAGCTTGAAGCGATCAAGCGCCGGACCCTGGAGGCGATGACCGATGCGGACGTGCGCGATCATGTCAACGACCTTTTCGCGGGGTGGTACCCAACGGACTTGCCCGCGAGCGTCGACTCGGGCCTGGTGGAACAGCAGCGATGGTTCGCCAAGGCGCACCCGAGGGCCTGAATCCGGTCTTCGGGTCGCATGCTCGAGCGCTTCGCGGCGCGTATCCCGGACGCCGGAGAGTTCGCCCTGAAGAACCGCGTCATTCTGGTTCAGAGTGCCACGGGCGTACCGATCGATGTGGCGCTGGGCGCGTTGCCGTTCGAGCAGCATTGTGTCGAGCGCGCGAGCGAGTTCGATTTCGGTCCCGGCCTGCGCCTGCTCACCTGCTCAGCCGAGGACTTGGTGGTTCTGAAGGCGTTCGCGGGCCGGGGACAGGACTGGGTGGACCTGGAGTACGTCCTGGTGCGCCAGCGGCGAATTCTGGACTGGGGCTGATTGTCGAAGAGTTGAAGCCGTTGCTGGACTTGCGCGAAACGCCGGAGATCCTCGACAAACTGAAACAGCTCAGGTTCCGAGTCGAGAAAGGCGCTTGACCGCCCAACCGCTTATGAACTAGACTTAGCTAAGTTGAATAGGAATATCATGGAAACCGTCAATATCCACCGGGCCAAGACCCAGCTCTCCAAGCTTATCGAGCGTGTCAGCGAGGGCGAGGAGATCGTGATCGCCCGGGGCGGCAAGCCGGTGGCGCGGCTGGTGCCGCTCGAGCATCGGCGGCCGCGCGTGCTCGGGCGCATGAAGGGTCGGATCCGGATCGCGAGAGATTTCAACGCCCCGCTGCCGGAAGAGCTGCTCGTTCTCTTCGAAGGCGGGGCCGCCAAACGGTGAGGCTGCTGCTCGACACGCACGTACTGCTCTGGTGCATGAGCGGCGACCGGCGGCTGGGCAAGGAGTCCGCCGCGCTGATCCGCGATCCGGCGAACGACGTCTACTTCAGCGCGGCGAGCGTCTGGGAAGTGGCGATCAAGGCGGCGCTCGGCAAATTGCGCGTCGACGCCGGCGAGCTTCTCGAGACTCTCGCAGTCGAGGGATTCGCCGAATTGCCCGTGCTTGGGCGCCACGCCGTCGAGCTTGCGGCGCTGCCGGCGCATCATCGCGACCCTTTCGACCGGCTGCTGGTGGCCCAAAGCAGGGTGGAATCGTTGCGCCTGCTCACCGACGACAAGACCCTGACGCGCTACGGCGAGCAGGTCATGCTCGTGGCCTGAGCCTGGACGGATTATGAAAATTTTCAGATAATGCCGCCATGCGACCTGATGACAGCATTCCGGTTTCCGACCTGGCGCGGCGCACGCGGACGGTGGTCGAGCGCCTCGAGCGCGAGCCGCGGGCGCGCCTCACCGTGCTCAAGAACAGCCGGCCGGTCGCGGTGATTTCCGGCATCGAAGCCGGCGGCGCGGCGTCGTCCGCGGGCGGCCGGGTGCGGGAGGACCTCGCGCGCAAGAGGCACTTGATCGAGACGCTTGCGCGCGCGCACGGCGCGAGCTCGGTCCGGCTGTTCGGGTCGGCGGCGCGGGGCGAGGAGCGGGTGGACAGCGACGTCGATTTCCTGGTCGAGTTCGAGCCCGGCCGCAGCCTGCTCGATCTCATCGGGCTGCAGAACGATCTTGCCGATGCGCTTGGCAGGAAGGTGGACGTCGTCACGCCCAAAGGCGCCGGCGCGCGCGTCCTGAAAGGGGTGCTGAAGGATTCCCTCCGCCTCGTTTGACGCATGGCGCGCGCCGCTTTCGAATTTCTCTCCGACGTGCTCGAGGCGATCGCGAAGATCAGGCAGTACACTGCGGGGGGCGAAGCCGCCTTTCGCGGGAGTTCCATGGCGCGCGACGCGGTGATCGCGCGCCTGATCCAGATCGGTCAGGCGGTCAAGGATGCGCAGGCAAAGGGCCTCGACCTGCCGGCGCTGGATCCGGCGGTGCGCTGGCGCGACGTGGCGGGCATGCGCGACCGGCTCGCGCACAGATATTGGGATGCGGATCTGGACATGATCTGGAAGGTTGTCACCTCCGATCTGGAAGCGCTGGCGCGCGCGGTGCGGGGCGTCCGGGCGCGGCAGAGAAAGGCCGCAGGATCGGCGGCGAGACGGCGTAAGGACAAACGCAAGTGAAGGGCATCATCCTCGCCGGCGGCTCGGGCACGCGGCTCTACCCGGTGACGCAGGTCGTCTCCAAGCAGCTTCTGCCGGTGTACGACAAGCCGATGGTGTACTACCCGCTTTCGACCCTGATGCTGGCCGGGATCCGCGACATCCTGGTCATCTCGACGCCGGAGGACACCCCGCGCTTCGAGCAGCTGCTCGGCGACGGCGCGCAGTGGGGCATCAAGCTCCGTTACGCCGTCCAGCCGCGGCCCGAGGGGCTCGCCCAGGCGTTCATCGTCGGGCGCGAGTTCATCGGCAAGGACCCGGTCGCGCTGGTGCTGGGCGACAACATCTTCTACGGCAACGAGCTGGCGCAGCTTCTGCAGCGCGCCAGCGCGCGCGGCCGGGGTGCCACGGTGTTCGCCTACCGGGTCAAGGACCCCCAGCGCTACGGCGTGGTCGAGTTCGACGCCCAGGGCAAGGCCGTCAGCATCGAGGAAAAGCCCAAACACCCGAAATCGCGCTACGCGGTGGTCGGCCTGTATTTCTACGACAACCGTGTGGTGAGCATCGCGCAGAAGCTAAAGCCATCCGCCCGCGGCGAGCTGGAAATCACCGACGTCAACCGCGCTTATCTGGAGGCCGACGAGCTCGAAGTCATGCCGATGAGCCGCGGCTTCGCCTGGCTCGACACCGGCACGCACGAAACCCTGCTCGAGGCCTCGGCGTTCATCGAGACCATCGAGCGCCGGCAGGGCCTGAAGATCGCCTGCCCCGAGGAGATCGCCTATCGCATGGGCTACATCGACGCGGCGCAGCTCTAGGCCCTGGCCAAGCCGCTCGAGAAGAGCGGCTACGGCGAGTATCTGCGCCACGTGCTGTCGGAGAGGGTGTTCTGATGAACGGCGCTTACAGCGGGAACCCTGAGTACGAATCGATTCGCTGTGCATTCGCTACGCGTGCAAGGGGCGCTACAATTGTCTTTCGCCGCAGGCCGCATGCCTGTGAAGCTCGGCGCGGGGGAGGCGAAACCCGTCCTGCCGCAACACCGGGAGGTAAGCTATGAAATATCGAGTCATCGTTCAGCCAATGGCTCGCGGCCTGGTCTGCTCGCCAGATGAGGCGCACCGTCCCGGAGACCGACGATCCGCGCGCGATTGATCTACAGTTAGAGGACAGGAAGGGCGACCGGGGTATACTCCTTGTGGGAGCGAATTTGGAAGCGAAAAATGAACATGCCCGGCGTTGAATTTCTGATCGATCGAAAGGGCCGCAAGAAGGCGGTGCTCATCGATTTGAAGAAGCACAGGGGCTTGTGGGAGGACCTTTTTGACGCATACGTAGCCTACCGGCGGCGCAATGAACCTCGTGAATCAGTGGCCAGCGTGAAGCGCTTGATCGAAGCAAAGGCCAAGCGTAAAGGGCGTGACTGACTACACTGTTGTCTTTGCTCGTTCAGCGAGCAAAGAGCTGCGCTCGCTCGATTCGCCGGTGGCGCTACGGATTCTCAAGCGCATCGAGGCGCTGTCCCAGAGCCCTCGCCCAGCCGGAGTGGCAAAACTGGAAGGCGCAATAGACCTCTGGCGCATCCGCGTCGGAGAATGGCGAATCGTGTACCGAATTGCAGACCGCGAACGGCTAGTGGACATCATGGCTGTTCGTCATCGTCGTGAAGCTTATCGTTAGGCTCTGCCCTCTAGCGTGTGCTGATTGCCGCCGTCATCCATGGGAGCCGGCTGTTGCAGCCGTTCATCCAGAGAATAGAAGGTACGCGGAAATCCAACCCGTAGCGAATGTCGACCGGCCGCCGGCGCCGCGCCAGGAAAACTGCTCCGCATGACTGCCGAGAGGATCTCCCCCTGAAAGTCATCCGCACTGATCTCCCGGACGTGCTCATCCTCGAGCCGAAAGTATTCCGCGACGAGCGGGGGCATTTCTTCGAGAGCTACAACCGCCGCAACTTGAAGGAGGCGATCGGCCTCGACGTCGAGTTCGTGCAGGACAACGAGTCGCTTTCCGCGCGCAACGTGCTGCGCGGCCTGCACTATCAGATCAAGCAGCCGCAGGGAAAGCTGGTGCGCGTGATCGTGGGAGAGATCTACGACGTCGCGGTCGACCTCCGCCGCAGCTCGTCGACGTTCGGCAAGTGGACCGGCGCCATTCTGTCACCGGCCCAGCAGCCCATGATCTGGGTTCCTGCCGGCTTCGCCCACGGCTTCCTGGTGCTCTCGGAGCAGGCGATCATCAGCTACAAGACGACCGACTACTATGCGCCCGAGCACGAGCGCACGCTGGCGTGGAACGACCGCGGCATCGGCGTGCTCTGGCCGCTCGAGGGCGAGCCGCTGATGAGCGACAAGGACCGCCGCGGTGTCGGATTCTCCGAGGCCGAGACCTACCCTTGAAGATCCTCCTCACCGGCCGTAACGGTCAGGTCGGCTGGGAGCTCGAGCGCGCGCTGGCGCCGCTGGGCGAAGTCGTTGCCACCGACCGATCGACGCTGGACCTGGCCAGAGAAGACCAAATAAGGTCCGTCGTGCGCGCGGTAAAGCCCGACGTCATCCTCAACGCCGCCGCCTACACCGCGGTCGACAAGGCCGAGTCGGAGCCCGAGCTCGCGATGCGGATCAACGGCTTCGCGCCCGGCGTGCTCGCGGAGGAGGCGAAGCGGCTCGGTGCGCTACTGGTGCACTACTCGACCGACTATGTGTTCGACGGCAAGAAGGCGACGCCGTACGTCGAGGAGGACGAGCCGAATCCGCTCAATGTCTACGGCCGGACCAAGCTGGAAGGCGAGCGCGCGGTCCGGGCGGCGGGGTCCAGGCACCTGATTCTGCGTACTAGCTGGGTGTACGCGGCGCGCGGCAGAAACTTCTTTCTGGCGATCGCCGCAAAGGTCCGCGCGAGCGAGAGACTGCGGGTGGTCGACGACCAGACCGGGGTGCCGACTCCAGCCGCGCTTCTCGCCGCCTCGAGCGCCGCGATCCTGCGGCGCGCCGAGCCCGACGCCTCCGGGAACCTTTACCACCTCGTGCCGGCGGGCTGGACGACGTGGTGCGGTTTCGCGCGCGCCATTGTCGCCGCGCTCGGGTTGGAGGCCGAGGTCGAGGCGATTGCCAGCGATCAGTATCCGACGCGGGCGGTGCGACCGCGCCATACGGTACTCGACAACCGCCGTGTCGGCGCGACTTTCGGCCTCGTGTTGCCTGCGTGGCAGACGCCGCTCGCGGATTGCGTGCAGCAATACGGCGCCGCGGCGCGGCGCTCCTCATGAGCGCTTCCGTCGCGTTCGCGGTGCTCGCCGCGGCGCTTCTGCACGCCTCGTGGCACGCGCTGGTCAAGTCGAGCGGCGACCAGGTCGCCTCGCTCGCGGGCATGAACCTGGTGAGTGGCGCGGCCGCGCTCGCTGCGATGCCTTTCGTCGCGGTGCCGCCGCCTGCGGTGCTGGCAGTGGTCGCCGGGTCGGTGCTGCTGCACGCGGCATACAAGGCGTCACTTGCGGGGCTGTACGCTCGCGCCGACCTCGGGCACGCATACCCCCTCGCGCGCGGCCTGACGCCGATTATCGCGACGCTGCTGGGCGTCGCGGTGCTGCGCGAGCTGCCAAGCGCGGCGACCCTGACGGGCATCGTGCTGATCTCGCTCGGCGTCATGGGGTTGTTCGCGGAGACGGAGAATACGGGCCGCGTCCCGGTCGTCGCACTGCTCGCGCCCGCGCTGCTTGTCGGCGGCACGGTAGCCGCCTATTCGGTGGTGGACGCCTACGGGGTGCGCCGTAACGGCGACTGGGTTGGCTACACTGCCTGGCTCGTGGCCTGCGACTCGGCGGCCTTTGTCGGCTACGCCTTCGCCGTGCGCGGGCGCGGCGTGCTGGCAACCTGGCGCGCGGATCGCTTGCGCGTGCTCGGCAGCGGTCTGCTGGGGCTGGGTTCCTTCGGCGTGTTCATGTGGGCGCTTTCGCGCGCGCCGGTGGGCGCAGTTTCGGCGCTGCGCGAGACCAGCATCGTGTTCGCGGCGCTGATCGGCGCGCTGGTGCTGCGCGAGACGGCGACTTGGCGGCGTTATGCTTCCGCCTCGACGGTGATGCTTGGCACGGCAATTATCGCCGTGCTACGCTAGCCGCGCCCCATTACCATCACAGGTTCTTTCGTCGCCCTTTTCCCAGCCCATGCACGCGCAGAAATATTTCCAGGAAGTCACCAAGGTGGCGCAGTTGATCGACATCGATACCGTCGAGCGACTCGCCGCGGAGCTCGCCGCGTTGCGCGAGCGTGAGGGAAGACTCTTTTTGCTTGGCGTCGGCGGCAGTGCGGGCAACTGCGGCCACGCGGTCAACGATTTCCGCAAGCTGTGCGGCATCGAGGCCTACGCCCCGACCGACAATGTCTCGGAGCTCACCGCGCGCACCAACGACGAGGGTTGGGACACCGTGTTCGCGGCCTGGCTGCGCACCAGCCGTGCCGGTGCCAAGGATGCGGTGTTCGTCTTCTCGGTGGGGGGCGGCAATCTGGAGAAAAACGTCAGCCCGAACATCGTAGCGGCGCTCAAGGAGGCCAAGGAGCGCGGCATGAAAGTATTCGGCGTGGTGGGGCGCGACGGCGGCTATACCAAGAAGGTGGGCGACTGCGTGGTGGTGGTCCCCACCGTCGAGGCCTCGCGCGTCACGCCGCATACCGAAGCGTTCCAGGCGGTGGTCTGGCACTGCCTCGTGTCGCACCCGGCGCTGCAGCAGATCGCCACCAAGTGGTAGCCCGCGCCCGGTCGTGAGGCGGGCCGTATTTCTCGATCGCGATGGCGTGCTCAACCGCGCGGTGGTGCGCGGGGGTCGGCCCTACCCTCCAGACACCCCGGAGGCGCTCGAAGTCCTGCCCGGCGTGCGCGAGGCGCTCGAGCGCCTGCGTGCGGCGGGCTTCCTCAACGTGGTCGTCACCAACCAGCCCGACGTCGCTAGCGGCAAGCAGCCGCGCGAGCTCGTGGAAGCGATGCACGCGCGCCTCGGCGCCGAGCTCGCGATCGACGCGTTCAAGGTCTGCTACCACGTCGATGCCGACGCCTGCGCCTGCCGCAAGCCGAAGCCCGGCATGTTGCGCGAGGCCGCCGGGGAACTCGACATAGACCTCGCGTCGAGCTATCTCGTCGGCGATCGCTGGCGTGACGTCGAGGCGGGGCAGGCCGCGGGTTGCGAAGTCTTCTTCATCGACTACGCTTATGAGGAGAAAAGGCCAGAAAAACCGTATGTTGCGGTAAGATCACTCGTCGACGCCGCCGACTTTATTATCCTTGCGTCCATCGACCCGCTATGAGGAAGTTCCCATGAGCGACATTCGTACCCTGAAGGTCAAGCTGTTTGCCGATGGCGCGGACCTTGCCGGCATGAAGGAAATGGCGGCAAAGCCGATGATTAAGGGCTTCACCACCAACCCAACGCTCATGCGCAAGGCAGGGGTGTCCGACTACAAGGCTTTCGCACTCGAGGTGCTGCGCGCGATCCCCGACCGACCGGTGTCCTTCGAGGTGTTCGCCGACGAGTTCGCCGAGATGGAACGTCAGGCGCTCGAGATCGCCTCCTGGGGCCCCAACGTGAACGTCAAGATTCCGGTGACCAATACCCGGCGCGAGTTCAGCGGCGCCTTGATCGAGCGTCTGTCGAAAGCCGGCGTGCATCTGAACGTCACCGCGGTGATGACGCTGGAGCAGGTGGAGCGCATCACGGAG
>DAHVFK010000480.1 GCA_027317055.1 Betaproteobacteria bacterium
CCCTTGGCGAGCAGCTGGGTGCCGACCAGGATGTCGGCCTCGCCGCGGCGCACGCCCTCGAGCGTGCGTGACAGCGCCCCGCGCCGGCGCGCGCTGTCGCGGTCGATTCGAACCAGGCGCGCGGCGGGAAACATCGCGGCCAGGGATTCCTCGACGCGCTGCGTGCCGCGCCCGACGGCTCGCAAGTCGGCGTTGCCGCAGGTCGGGCAGGCGCGTGGAATCGCCTCTTCGGCGCCGCAGTGGTGGCAGCGCAGCCGCCGGTCAGCGGTATGCAGCACCATGCGCGCGCTGCAGCGGGCGCAGCCCGCGGCCCACCCGCAGGCCTCGCAGCCGAGCACCGGGGCGTAGCCGCGGCGGTTGATGAACACCAGGCTTTGCTCGCGCCGCGCCAGGCGCTCGCCGATCGCGGCCGCGAGGCCGGCGGCGATTCCATGCTCGGCCGCTTCGGTGCGCAGGTCGATCGTGCGCACCGCGGGCAGGCGCGAGCCCGGCGCCGCGCGCTGCTCGAGCGCGATGCGCTCGTAGCGTCCCGCGCCGCAGTTGAACCAGGTCTCGAGCGCAGGCGTCGCGGTGCCGAGCACTACCGGGCAGCCGGCGAGCTTGGCGCGCAGGACGGCCGCGTCGCGCCCGGAGTAGCGCAGCCCCTCCTGCTGCTTGAAGGAGGTGTCGTGCTCCTCGTCGACCACCACCAGCCCAAGGCGCGGCAGCGGCGCCAGCACCGCGAGGCGGGTGCCGAGCACGATCGCGGCCTCGCCGCGCGCGGCGGCGAGCCAGGCCGCGGTGCGCGCCGTGTCCTCGAGCGCGCTGTGCATCAGCGCGATGCGCGCGTCGGGGAAGGCGTGCTGAAAGCGCGCCTCGAGTTGCGGCGTGAGCCCGATCTCCGGCACCAGCACCAGCGCCTGGGCGCCGCGCGCGATGACCTCGGCTACCAGGTGCAGGTAGATCTCGGTCTTGCCGCTGCCGGTGACGCCGTGCAGCAGGAACGGTTTGTAGCCTCCCAGCGCGGCGCGAAGGCGCTCGAATGCATGTTGCTGTTCCGCGCTCAGTGTGTGCACGGCGACAAAGCGCCCGCCGCCGGCCGGCATCCCGGCTCGCTGCGCCTGCGCGCCCCGTACCGCGCGCGGCAGGGCTTTGAGCGAGCGCAGCCGCGGCGGCAGTGCGCCGATCGCGGTCTCGCCCAGGGGACGCTGGTAGTAAGTCGCGAGGAAGCGGATCAGCTCGAGCCACTCGCCGCCCAGGCGCGGCGCATCGTCGCGCACGCCGGCGATCGGCTTCAGCTTGGCCTGGTAGGCGCTGTGTTGCGCCCGCTCGATCACCACGCCGACGCGCTGGCGAGCGCCGAACGGCACCACCACCCGGTCGCCGACCTCGGCTTCGACGCCTTCGGGCTGCGCGTAGTCGAACAGGCTGGCGAGCGGAACGTCGAGCGCGACGCGCAAAATCTTCAGCGCCACTGGGAGTGGCTCGAATCGAGTCGAATAAAGTTCCCGCGCTGGCAATGAATTACCTTCGGGAGTTGAATCGAAACGTTGAAATGATGTGCGTACCCATTGCGCCAGAAAGACAAATTTTCCTATCCACAATCCGCTGTGGATAAAGTTGTGGGTAAAACCGTCACTCGGGCGTAATCCGGCTGCTGCAGCGCATCCAGAATTTCCCCGTCTCTCTCAAAGCTGCGGAAATATGTTTTAAAACCATGGGCTTGAGAAGCCCCTGAGAGGGAAGGCGAAAAGTCGCCCTGTGCCGAGAGGGAAATACGAATTTTGTGAATAAGTCAAGGGAGCCGCGCGATTTCTCAGCGTTGCTCCCGCCGCAGCGTGCGGCTGTAAGTGCGCACTTCGTCCACCAGTGCGGCTACAGACTCGACCGGGGTGTGTTGCGAAATTCCGTGGCCGAGGTTGAAGACATGGCCCGGCGCGCTGCCGAAGGCATCCAGCACCCTGCGCGCCTCGCTGCGCACTGCCTCGGGTGGCGCAAACAACGCACTCGGGTCGAGATTCCCCTGCAGGGCGACGCGCGCGCCGACCCGCGCCCGCGCACGCGCCGGGTCTACGGTCCAGTCAAGCCCTACCGCATCGCAGCCGCTGGCGGCGATCGCCTCGAGCCACTGGCCGCCGCCCTTGGTGAACAGGATGCTCGGCACCGGACGGCCCTCGTTCTCCTTTTTCAGCCCGGCGATCACGCGCCGCGAGTAGGCGAGCGAAAACTCCTCGTAGCCGGCGTGGCTGAGGTTGCCGCCCCAGGTGTCGAACAGCATCACCGCCTGCGCGCCGGCTTCGATCTGCGCGTTGAGATAGTCGGTCACCGCGCGCGCATTGATCTCGAGCACGCGGTGCAACAGCTGCGGGCGCGAATAGAGCATCGTCTTGAGCGCGGCAAAGTCGGCGCTGCCCTAGCCCTCGACCATGTAGCAGGCAAGCGTGTACGGGCTGCCCGAGAAGCCGATCAGCGGCACACGTCCGGCGAGGGCGCGCCGGATCTCGCGCACGGCGTCGAGCACGTAGCGCAGTTCGCGCGTGGGGTCGGGCGCTCGAAGCGCGGCGATCGCGGTTTCGTCGCGCAGCGGGCGCTCGAAGCGCGGGCCCTCGCCTTCGGCGAAGTAGAGCCCCAGGCCCATCGCGTCGGGCACGGTGAGGATGTCGGAGAACAGGATCGCGGCGTCGAGCGCAAAGCGCTCGAGAGGCTGCAGCGTGACCTCGGTGGCGAGCGCGGGGCTCCTGGCCAGGGCGAGGAAGCTGCCGGCGCGGCCCCGGGTCGCGGTGTACTCGGGCAGGTAGCGCCCGGCCTGGCGCATGAGCCAGATCGGCGTGTGTTCGGTGGGCTGGCGCGCCAGGGCGCGCAGCAGCGCGTCGTTGGCGAGCGCGCTCAAAGCAGATTT
>DAHVFK010000481.1 GCA_027317055.1 Betaproteobacteria bacterium
TTCACCTACGTGTGGACAGCGGAAGGATGGCTGTTCGTGGCAGCGGTGCTGGACCTCTATAGCCGCAAAGTCGTGGGCTGGTCGATGAACGCCCAAATGACGGCGCAATTGGTGATCGACGCGCTGATGATGGCGATCTGGCGCAGGGGCAAGCCCGTGCAACTGCTTCACCATTCCGACCAGGGCAGCCAGTACACGAGCGAGGACTTCCAGCGCCTGCTCGCCGATCAGGGCATCACCTGCAGCATGAGCAAGAAGGGCAACTGCTGGGATAACGCCGCCATGGAGAGCTTCTTCTCGACGATGAAGACCGAGAGAACGACCCGCAGAAGCTACGTGACGCGAGATGAAGCCCGAGCTGATGTGTTCGATTACATCGAGCGGTTCTACAATCCACGGCGTCGGCATTCAACGCTCGGGCACGTAAGTCCGGATCAGTTCGAAAAAGCTAGCCCAGGCTTAGGGTAGTGATCAGGGAATCGGGGGAAGCCCAGTTTGATAGGGGGCTGCTTAAGTGGGCACGCGTGGAGCGTTGAGCGTTTCAGCAATGGTGTGAGCTGCGCGCTATTCCGCTGCCGGAATTCTGGTTTGCGCGAGGATGGAGCATTGACTATGGATGGCCCAACGATGAGCCGGGGGAACCGGAGGGCGGGACACGGCACACGATGCAGCGGCGGTACACGCCGAAGAGGAATCCGACGTGCGGGGATTGCGGCCCGTTCAGAGGGCGAAGATCGCGTGCCAGCAGATCGCGCTAGCACTTTGACGGTTGGATCCGGAACTGACAATAGCGGCCATGATTGAGCGCGAGGAAATCCAGCGCCTGGGTGGGGCGGCGCGCTGGCAGCCTGAGGCCGTTCGGCGCTGGTTAAGCGAGGTCGATCCGCGCCACCCTAGTAAGCAAAGAGGGCGCCGCAATGGCTCCTAATTCGACGGAACGCTTGCTCGGCCAGGTCAGTGGCGCTGAGCTAATTCATTGGGCGAACTGAGAGTTTAATTCGACGGCACATTGCGTCAAATTGCGGACTTCGTCGCGTCGTTTTTCCTGCTGCCGGCGTAACTAGCTTTGGGATTCCTTCAACACCGAAGAGTCTAGAAGTGGCACGCGGAAAGAGGAAGGCAGGATCGCCGGAGGGCCCGTGGCGGCCCGCTCGCATCGCCGCGCCGCGCGGACGCACCGCGCCTGTGGTCGAGGGTGCGCAACCTTCTAACAGAGCACCCTCGAAATACATGGGAGGAGACCCAAACGTACCTTCAATTGGCGCCCCTGCGGGTAAATTATGAGATGCGGAAAACAGGGGCAAGGTCAAGGCGCCATTAGGATGCAAGTTGCCTGTGTGAAAAGCTATAAAGGCGACTATTCGATCAATTGCTGAACTACTTGTAAGGTCAGCCAGTTCTACCGAATGGACAGCGTAGATCACGTTTGTTGCACCGAAAACCTTTGCAAGGATTTAGCCGCGCTTCTTCAGCCTCGATATGATCCTGTTTTGCTCGCAGGGCTGCGCCTGCGCCGCCGAGGACGAATCAACTTGATCATGATCGCGTCGCTCTCTTGCACGAACTTGTTCTTATTCCCACAAGTTCACGATGGTTATGCCGAGTGCTGGATGGTGCGAGCCATTGCACCTAATTCGCCCGCCGCATTCGCCGCGACAGCAATGCCGGGAGACGACATTGGCTGCAATTCGCGGGTTGCTATGCGCGAACCGCCTCACTACCGGCGAATTAGTTTGTGAGCGTCGAGAAATCTTTGCCCTCGGGCACGGGCACTGACGCCCTGCAGCCCCTGCTCGACTATGCGCCCGATCCCATCCTCATCGTCGGACCGGACGGACGCATCCTGTGCGGCAACCAGATGCTTGTGGATCTCGTCGGCTACACGCATGAGGACCTCATCGGGCAACCCGTAGAGTTCCTCGTGCCGCAGGCCCTGCGCGAGCGGCATGTTTCGCACCGGCTCGCGTTTGCCGCTGCGCCGCACACAAGGCGGATGGGCTCGGGCATGGAGCTCACGGCCCAGCACCGCGACGGGACCGAGATTCCGGTCGAGATCATCCTGCGGCCCATACGGCTCGGGGCCGACGCTCTGGTGTGCTGCGGCTTTCGAGACCTGCGCGAGCGCAAGCGCGCCGAGAACGAGCTGCGCCGATTTCGCCTGGCAATGGATATCGTGGTGGACTCGATCTACCTGACCGATCTCGCGACTATGCGCTTCATCGATGTGAACGCCGCGGCCTGTCGCCGACTCGGCCATAGCCGGGCGGAACTGCTTAAGTTGGGCCCGCAGGACGTGCTCGCCACAAGTCGTGAACAACTACGTCGCGAGTATGACGAAGTCCTCGCAGCCGGCGAGCAGGGAGTTGTGTTCGAGCGGAAGTACAGGATGAGCGACGGAAGCGAAGGATGGACCGAAATTCATCGGCACGTCCTGCGTGCCAACAGCGAACTCTTGATCGCCACGCTCGGTCGTGACATCACCAAGCGCAAGCGTACGGAGCAGGAGCTTCACGACCGCGCGGCGCAACTGCAGCTTATTACCGACAATGTTCCGGCGATGATCGCCTACTTCGACGCGGCGTATCGCTACCAATATGCGAACAGAGAGTTCAATCGGTTTTATGCGGGCGAAGATGCGTCGGTCGTGGGACGGACAGTAAGTGAAATGATTGGCGCGTACAACTGGGAGACCATCGCCTCGAACGTGGAGCGGACGCTCGCAGGCGAATCCGTGCGCTTTGAGGCGACGCGGCGCGATTGGCAAGGCAGTCTGCGCATTGTCGATACCTCGCTGGTCCCACGTCGAGACCAGACCGGGCGGATCGCGGGCGTATATGTCTTCCTGCTCGACGTGACGGAGCGTAAGCGCTCGGAGGA
>DAHVFK010000482.1 GCA_027317055.1 Betaproteobacteria bacterium
GTCTAGCCCGCGCTCGATCAGCAGCGGCGCCTGGTGCAGGCTGATGCCGGACTGCACCGGGTAGATGAGCAGCGTATAGAGCGCGAGCAGCCAGAACGCGGGCGTGGAAAGCGCCTGGCGCCGCGTGTAGGCCGGCTCCGGCGCGTGCGGCGCGCCGGCTGCGCGCGCTCCGGCCTGCGCCGCGGGCGGCGCGCCGTCGGGGCGCTGGCCGAGGTCCTCCGGCCGGCGCACGTGCAGCAGCCAGGTGGGCAGGAAACCGATCACGAGCACGGCGGCGCCGATCGCGACCCAGGCCGCGCGCCAGCCGCCGGCGTCGATCGCGAAGTGCGCGATCAGCGGCATCGCTACCAGCCCGCTCATCTGCGCCAGGGTCGCGATCGAGGTGGCGAAGGTGCGCCGGCGCACGAACCAGCTCACGATCGAGCCGTAGATGCCCAGGTCGTAGGGCCCGGCGAAGCTCATGCGCGCGGTGCAGTAGAACAGGTAGAAGAACGCGAGCGAGTGCGTGAACGACAGCATCAGGGTCGAGATGCCGGTCAGCAGCACCGCCAGGCCGAGCACCGCGCGCGCGCCGTTGCGATCGAGGAAGCTGCCGAGCGCCGGCGCGACCAGCGCGCCGAGGATGCCGCCGAGCGACACCGCGCCGGAGAGCTCGGTGCGCGACCAGCCGAAGGCCTGCGTCATCGGCTCGACGAAGATCGACAGGGTCGCGACCGCGGAGCCCTGGCGCGAGAACCCCGCCGTGCAGACGCAGGCCAGGATCACCCAGCCGTAGGAGAACGGCAGCCGCGTGGCGAGCGCCCCGACGAGCCGCCGACGCGTCCGGAAAATGGGGTCTGTCCCTATTTACTCGGGTTTGATCCCGAGCAGCTCGATCTCGAAGGTGAGCGTCGCGTCGGGCGGAATGACGCCGCCCGCGCCGTGCTCGCCGTAGGCGGTCTGCGCCGGGCAGGTGAGCTTGGCCTTGCCGCCGACCTTCATCATCTGCAGGCCGGAGCTCCAGCACTTGATCACGCCGTGCAGCGGCAGGTCGGCCGGCTTGCCGCGCTTGTAGGAGCTGTCGAACTCCCTGCCGTCGGGCAGCGTGCCGCGGTAGTTGACGGTCACGGTGTCCTCGGCCTTGGGCGAGGCGCCGCTGCCCTCGCGCAGCGAACGGAAGATAATCCCGCCGGTGCCCTTGGTCGCGCCCTTCTCCGCCGCGGCGCGCGCGAGCAGCGCCTCGCCCTGGGCTTCGGACTTCTTCGCCGCCGCGACCGCGCGCTCCGCCGCCAGGGGCTTGATCTTCGGTCCGTACACGGTCATTTCGACCGCGCTCTTGGCGCCGGTCACCCCGTCGTGCAGGCCCTGCTGCACCGATTTCAGCTCCTCGGGCGTGAGCGCGAACACGCCCACCTGGTCGGCGAGAACCTGTCCGATGGCATACATCACCTTCTGGTGCTCGGTCATTTCGGCGGCGGAGGCGCTGCCCACCAGGAGCGTCAACGCAATCGCAAGTGCGGCGTTCTTCTTCATGGATGTCCTATGAGTGCGTGGCTAGCGAAGGGGACAGTTTACCGACGCCTTGCAATCGTTGACAGCGGCCGGCGCGAATCGGGCGTCCAATAGGAGAGGAAGGAAGGAATCGGAGACGATCATGTTCGGCTTGTGCGGCTTCTGGAAGCGAAGCGCGCCCGCGGACCCGGCCCGCGGCGCAAAGGCTCGTGCCGGCGAAGACTACGGCGACGCGCTGCTTGCAGGATGGGTGACGCCGCCGGAAGACTCCGTCCCCGCCCCGCAGGCCGCGCCGGCACGGAAAGAGCAGCCTGACGACAAGGTCCTGGAACGCTTCTATCGCAACCAGGGCTGAGCCGCTCCGTTCACGCCAGCAGCTTCGCCAGCTCGGCGCCCTGCAGCAGCTTGAGCGCGTTCTTGGTCGCGAAATCGCGCGCGGTGTCGGTCACCTCGCCCAGCGCCAGGTAGGCGCATTCGGCCGCACCGTGCGCTTTCGCCGCCGCGGCGAGCTCGCGCAGCGGCTCGACTCCGGTGCGCTGGGCCTTCCAGCGCTTGCAGGCGACCAGGGTGCTGCGTCCGGCCTTGGACAGCTCGTAATCGGCCCCCGCGCCGGCGAACGGCGCGACCTGGTAGCCCTCGCGCCGCCAGGCCTGCTCGAGCTGCGGCGCGATCGCCTCCCACGGCAGGGCGCGCAGCGCCTCGAGCCTCTTCGTCAGCGCGCCGCCGCGCGGCACGCGCAGCTGGCGCCAGGCGGCCAGCGCGGCGATCAGCACGAACGGCGAGATCGAGAACGCGGCGTAGCCCTCGGACAGGACCAGGCGCACCAGCGCGAATACGCCGGCGGCGACCAGCAGGCTCACCCACCAGGGCGAGCGCATCAGCACCGCGTAGAGCGAGTTCTCTGAGATCCTGAATTTCACGCCTCAGAGTACCCCGGCGAGCCAGCCCGCGATCGCGGTGACCTCCTCCTCGCACACGGCGTGGGCCATCGGGTACTCGTGCCAGATGGGGGCGTAGCCGAGCGCCTCGAGCGCGGCGCGCGAGGCGCGCGCGCGCTCGATGCCGATCATCTCGTCGTTCAGGCCGTGCGCCATGAAGATCGGCAGGTCGGCGTTGACCGGACTGCGGTCGGCCTCGAGCGTGGCCGGCAGCGGCAGATAGGTCGACAGCGCCATGATCCCCGCCAGCCGCTCGGCGTGGCGCAGGCCGGTGTGCAATGCGACCGCTCCGCCCTGCGAGAACCCCGCCAGCACGATCCGTCCGGGCTCGACGCCGCGTGCGCGCTCGCGCGCGATCAGGCCCTCGAGCAGCGCCTGCGATTCGCGGATCCCGGCCGAGTCCTCGGGCCCGCCGCCGAGCTGCACGATGTCGTAC
>DAHVFK010000483.1 GCA_027317055.1 Betaproteobacteria bacterium
GCGCGTCAGCATGGGGGCGGGCGGATGCGCCCGATTATGCTCCCGGCGGCGCGCCTTGACGCGTGCGCGAAGCGGCCGCGAGAATCGAGCGTTAGCGATAGAACAGGATCCCCCGCATGTGGACCGTAGCCGGATTGACGGCCGAGCTCGCCGCCGGCCGCACGAGCAGCCGCGCGCTGGTCGAGCAGTCGCTCGCGCGCATCGCCGACCCCGGCGGCGAGGGCGCGCGAGCGTTCCTCAAGGTCTACGCCGAGACTGCCCGCGCCGAGGCGGATCTCGCCGATCGCCTGCGCGCGGGCGGCGTCGTGCGCTCGCCCGTCGACGGCCTGCCCGTGTCGGTCAAGGACCTGTTCGACGTCGGCGGCGACGTGACACGCGCGGGCTCGAGGCTGCTGGCGGACGCGCCGCCCGCGGCGCGCGACGCACCGCCGGTGGCTCGCCTGCGCGCCGCCGGCGCGCCGATCGTCGGGCGCACCAACATGGTCGAATTCGCCTTCGGCACGACCGGGCTCAACCCGCATTACGGAACGCCGCGCAACCCCTGGGATCGCGCAGCGGGGCGCCTTCCCGGCGGCTCCTCGTCGGGGGCCGCGGTCGCGCAGGCCGATGGCATGTGCGCGATGGCGCTCGGCAGCGATACGCGCGGCTCGGTGCGCCAGCCGGCCGCACTGTGCGGCGTGACCGGTTTCAAGCCGACCGCGCGCCGCGTGCCGCGCGAGGGCGGCTTTCCGCTTTCCTACACCCTCGATTCGATCGGCCCGCTCGCCAATACCGTCGCGTGCTGCGCCGCCTACGACGCGGTGCTCGCGGGCGAACCGCACGCGCCTTTGGCGGATCTGCCTGCCAGGGGTTTGCGCCTGCTCGTGCCGCGCTCGAGCCTGCTCGACGATCTCGACCCGGCGGTCGCGCGAGCGTTTGAAGCTGCGCTGAGCAGGTTGTCCGCGGGGGGAGCGGTCCTGATTGAGCGTCCGGTCGCCGCCTTCGATCGCCAGGCCGAATACTTCCGCAACGGCGGCTTCGCCGGCGCCGAGGCCTACGCGATCCATCGGCGCTGGGAAGGCCGGCTAGCGGAATACGATCCGCGCGTGGCGCAGCGAATTCTGCTCGGGAAGGGAATCGGCGCAGCGGACTACGTCGAGCTGTGCCTGCTGCGCGCGGCCTACATGCGCGAGGTGGAGGCGCTGCTGGCGCCGTTCGACGCCTTCCTCATGCCGACCACGCCTTGCGTTGCGCCCACCATCGCCGAGGTGGATCGCAGCGACGAGGACTATTTCCGCTGGAACATGCGCATTCTGCGCAACGTCGGGGTGGTCAACTTCCTAGACGGCTGCGCGCTGACGCTGCCCTGCCACGCACATGGCGCCGCGCCCGTCGGGCTGTCGGTATGCGGCGTTGCGCTCGCGGATCGGCACGTGCTCGCGGTCGGCGCGGCGCTCGAGCGCGCGCTCGAGCCGGTGACGCAGCGCGCGGCCGCCGCGCGTGGCTGACGCGGGCGCAAGGCTGCAGCGGCGCGCCGCGCGCCGCCGCTTCGATCGCGCGGCGGGCAGCTACGCCGACGCGGCACGGCTCGAGGCTGAAGTCGGCGCTCGCATGCTCGAGAGGCTGGACTACGTGCGGGTCGCGCCGGAGCGCATTCTGGACGCGGGAGCCGGCACCGCGCGCGAGGCGCGGCGCCTGGCCGAGCGCTATCGCGATGCGAGCCTGATCGCGCTGGACTTCTCGCTCCCGATGCTGCGCCGCACGCAGCACGGAGGAGGGTTCCTGTCGCGGCTGTTCGCCGGGCCTCGGCCGCTGCCGGTGTGCGCCGATTTCGAGTGCCTGCCGCTCGCCTCGGGCTCGGTCGGGCTGGTGTGGTCGAACATGGCGCTGCACTGGCTGGACGAGCCGCTCGCCGCGCTGCGCGAGTTCCAGCGTGTGCTGGCCGACGACGGCCTGGTCATGCTCAGCACGCTGGGACCCGATACTCTCAAGGAGTTACGCGCGGCGGCGGGCGAGCACCGGGTGCATCGCTTCATGGACATGCACGACCTGGGCGATCGCCTGGTCGCCGCGGGATTCGCGGCGCCGGTGATCGACATGGAGGTCATCACGGTTACTTATCCTGACACGGAAGCCTTCCTGGCCGAGCTGCGCGCTACCGGTCAAACGGGGGTTCGCGCCGACCGGCCGCGCGGGCTCGCCGGCCGGCGCTTTCTCGCCCAACTGCACCAGTCGCTGCGGGCGCAGGTGCGCGGGGATCGGCTCCCGGCGACGTTCGAGGTGGTCTACGGGCACGCCTGGAAAGGCGCGCCGCGCGCGGCCGCCGCAGACACCGCAGTGGTGCGGCTCGAACTTTCGCGCCATAAAAAAAGTTGACCCGCCGCTGCGGCCGAAGATGAGGATTTGTCTCGGGTTTTCGTGTTGTTATGGCAGCGCGACTGTGGTAATTTACCGCGGCTTCGGCCACCCCGATTCGATACGAGTGCGTTCGAAGCATGAGGAGTACCGAATTCCCGCGGCGTGAGCTGGTGTTCGAGGAGCAGACAAACGGATCGAGCCTGCTGCTCAAGCGCAATTGTTCGATTTCCCCGGGAGGGATGTTGCGGGTGTTTGGGCTGCTTGCGCTCGCCGCGCTCGGCATCGCCACGGGATTCGCGCTCGCGGGAGCCTGGCTGATACTGCCGTTCGCCGGCCTTGAAGTGCTCGCGCTCGGCGCGGCGTTCGTGGTCCATGCGCGGCACGCGACGGACTTCGAGCGGATCGAAGTTTCGACGGGTCGGCTGACAGTCGAGATTGCAGAGGCGGACCGCGTGGCCCGCTACGTGCTCGACCCGCGGATCGCGAAGCTGCGGCTCGAGAAGGACGAAGGCTGCGGCGCGCG
>DAHVFK010000484.1 GCA_027317055.1 Betaproteobacteria bacterium
GTGGCGCCACTCGCGCGCGGCGTAGCCGGTTTCCTCCATCAGCTCGCGCTTGGCGGTACTCAGCGGCTGCTCGTCCGGCTCGCGCTTGCCCGCCGGCAGCTCGATGAACTCGCGCCCGTGCGGGTAGCGGAACTGGCGCTCGAGCAGCACGCGGCCGTCGTCGAACAGCGCCACGATTGCCACCGCGCCCGGGTGGCGGATGTACTCGCGCACCCCCTCGCTGCCGTCGGGCAGGCTAACTACGTCGCGCTGCACGCGCAGCAGCCGGCCGGCGAACACTTGCTCCCCGCGCAGGCGCTTTTCCTTCAGATCCATCTAGAGGCTGCGGATCGCGATGTAGCACAGTGACATCAGCGACCCGGGCAGAATCCCCAGTCCGAGCACCGCCAGCCCGTTGAGCGACAGCAGCGCGCGCATCTCGCGCGGGCCCTCGACCGGGGCGGTGTCCCCGGGCTCGTCGAAGTACATCAGCTTGACCACGCGCAGGTAGTAGAACGCGCCCACCAGCGACAGCATCACCGCCACCGCCGCGAGCCACACCTGCCCCGCGTTGACGGCGGCCGACAGCACCGCGAGCTTGGCGTAGAAGCCAGCCGTGGGCGGAATTCCCGCGAGCGAGAACATCAGCACGAGCATGATGAAGGCGAACCAGGGGCTGCGCCGGTTGAGGCCTTTCATGTCCTCCAGCGTCTCGCACTCGAAGCCGGCGCGCGACAGGTAGAGCAGCATGCCGAAGGCGCCGAGCGACATCAGGACGTAGACGATGGTGTAGAACATCGATGCCGCGTAGGCCTCGCCCGCGCTGTAGGTGTTGCCGCCGACCACCCCCGACAGCAGGCCGAGCAGCATGAACCCCATGTGCGCGATGGTCGAATAGGCCAGCATGCGCTTGAGGTTCGTCTGCGCGATCGCGGTAATGTTGCCGAGCGCCATCGACAGCAGCGCCAGCACCACCAGCATCTGCTGCCAGTCGTGCGCAAGGTCGAGCAGGCCGTTCACCAGCAGCCGCATCGCCATGGCGAAGGCGGCCAGCTTGGGTGCCGTGCCGATCACCAGCGTGACCGCGGTGGGCGCGCCCTCGTAGACATCAGGGATCCACATGTGGAACGGCACCACGCCGAGCTTGAACGCGATCCCCGAGACCACGAACACCAGCCCGAAGACCAGCAGATGCCGCTCTGCGGTCTTGCCCGACAGCGCGGCGACTTGCTTCGCCACCTCGGTGATGGTGAGCGTGCCGGTCGCGCCGTAGATCATCGACATGCCGTACAGCAGCAGGCCGGAGGCCAGCGCGCCGAGCACGAAATACTTCATCGCCGCCTCGGTCGAGAGCGCCGAGTCGCGGTTGAGCGCCACCATCGCGTACAGGCACAGCGACAGCAGCTCGAGCCCGAGGTAGAGCGTGAGGAAGCTGTTGGCGCTCATCATCACCATCATGCCGAGCAGCGCGAACAGCAGCAGCGTGAGGAACTCGCCCTTCAACAGGCCTCGCTCGTGCAGGTACTGGCGCGAATACACCAGCGCGGCGGCGACCGCCAGGTAGGCACACAGCTTGAGCAGGTGCGCCATCAGGTCCGCCACGTATAGCTTGTTGAAGGCGTAGGCCACGTGCCCGCCGGTGCCCCACATCACGAACACGGTCGCGGCGGCGCAGCCCAGCAGCACCAGCATGGCGATGATGAAGCTCGCCTCGCGCTGCGGGTCCTTGACGTACAGGTCGGCGATCATGAGCGCGCAGGCGCCGGTCAGAAGCACCAGCTCCGGAGCCGCGAGCAGGAAGTCGGTCAGCGTGGCAGGGGCGCTCATCTCAGATCTTCGGCAGCGCGACGTGGCGCAGCAGCTCGTTTACCGACCCGTGCATGATGTCGGTGAAAGGCAGCGGATAGATACCCATGAACAGCACCGCCGCCGCCAGCAGGGCGAGCACCAGCGCCTCGCGGCCGTTCAGGTCCTTCAGCTTGGCGACGCGGTCGTTCGCGACCGCGCCGAAGATGACGCGCTTGTACAGCCAGAGCGTGTACGCAGCGCCCCAGATCAGGGTGCTCGCGGCGGCGAAGGCGATCCAGAAGTTCACCTTCATGGCGCCCAGGATGACCATGAACTCGCCGACGAAGCCGCTGGTCGCGGGCAGGCCGCAGTTGGCCATCGCGAACAGCATCATGAGCGAAGCGAACTTCGGCATCGTGTTCACCACCCCGCCGTAGTCGGCGATGCGCCGGGTGTGCAAGCGATCGTACATCACGCCCACGCAAAGGAACATCGCGGCAGAGACGAAGCCGTGCGAGATCATCTGCACCAGGCCGCCCTCGATACCGAGCGAATTGAAGAGGAAGAAGCCGAGCGTGACGAAGCCCATGTGCGAAATCGACGAGTAGGCGATCAGCTTCTTCATGTCGGTCTGCACCAGGGCCACCAGGCCGACGTACACCACCGCGATCAGCGACAGCGCGATCATCAGCCAGGCAAGCTCACGCGAGGCGTCGGGCAGGATCGGCAGCGAGAAGCGCACGAAGCCGTAGGCGCCGAGCTTCAGCATGATCGCCGCCAGCACCACCGAGCCGCCGGTCGGCGCCTCGACGTGCGCGTCCGGCAGCCAGGTATGCACCGGCCACATCGGCACCTTGACCGCGAAGGACGCGAAAAACGCCAGCCACAGCCATTTCTGCAATGCCGGAGAGAACAGGCTGATGTGGTTCAACGCATACTCGATGTCGGTCGAGCCGGTCTGGGTATAGACGGTCAGGATGGCGAGCAGCATCAACACCGAGCCCAGCAGCGTATAGAGGAAAAACTTGAACGCCGAATAGACGCGGTTTTCACCCCCCCAGATGCCGATGATAAGA
>DAHVFK010000485.1 GCA_027317055.1 Betaproteobacteria bacterium
GAACACCGTGCTGACCTTCTGGATCGCCTATATCCTGACGCGGCCCTTCGGCGCCTCCTTCGGCGACCTGCTCTCGCAGCCGCTCGCCAACGGCGGCCTGGGCCTGGGCGCCTCGGTGACGAGCCAGATCTTCCTCGCGACCATCGTCGCCCTTGTGACCTTCCTGACCGTCACCCGCCGCGACGCGCTGGCGGTCGTTGCCGAGCGGGAAGACAGGGCGCGATGAGCCTGGCGCAGCTCGATCTGGAGCTGTTCCGGCACCTCAACGCGAGCGCCGCGCTCGCGGGCTGGCGCCTCGAAGGCGCGATCGCCATCGCGCAGGGGCTGGTCTACCTCGTGCCCGTCCTTCTGCTCGGCCTGTGGGTCTTCGGACGCGGGTTCCAGAGGCTCGCGGCCGTGAGCGCCCTCGCGGCCGGCGGCAGTGCGCTGCTCGTGAACCAGGTCGTCGCGCTGGCCTGGTACCGGCCACGGCCGTTCGCGGCCGGCGTCGGCCACAACTTTCTGCACCATGTGGCCGACAGCTCGTTTCCAAGCGATCACGTAACGGTATTAGCCGCCACCGGATTCGCGCTCTGGAGCTCCGGCGCCTGGCGCACGCGGCCCCTGGGCGCGGCGCTGCTCGGCGCCGCGCTCGTCGTCGGCTGGGCGCGCGTGCTGCTCGGCATTCACTATCCCGGCGACGTCCTGGGCGGATTCGCGGTCGGCGCGCTTGCGGTTGCGGCGCTGCGCACGCCTGCCGGACAATGGCTGGTCGCAGGGCTCGCGCGCGCCCTTCAGCACTTGAGGAAGGCAATGGCATGAGGCTGCTGCTGGTCGAGGACGACCCGATGATCGGCGAGAGCCTGGAGGAAGGCCTGCGCGGGGAGCGCTACGCGGTGGACTGGGTGCGCGACGGCCGCGGCGCCGAGCTCGCGCTGGCGAACGACGTCTACGATCTGGTGCTGCTCGATCTGGGTTTGCCGAGGAAGCAGGGGCTCGAGGTCCTTGCCGAGTACCGCCGGCGCGGCGGCGGCGCGCCGGTGCTGATCATCACCGCGCGCGACGCGCCGCCCGAGCGGGTCAAGGGGCTGGACAGCGGCGCCGACGACTACCTGGTCAAGCCGTTCGACCTCGACGAGCTGTTCGCGCGCGTGCGCGCGCTGCTGCGCCGGCGCGTGGGCAGGACCAGCCCCGAGCTCGAGTTCGGCGGCCTGACGCTCAACCCCGCGACTCACGAGGCAAGCCTCGACGGGCGGGCGCTCGCGCTCTCGGCGCGCGAGTTCGCGCTGCTGCACGCGCTGCTGGAGCGCCCGGGCGAGATCGTGTCGCGCCCGGCGCTGGAGGAAAAGCTGTACGGCTGGAACGAGGAGATCGGCAGCAACACGGTGGAAGTGCACATCCATTCGCTGCGCAAGAAGCTCGGCGGCGACGCGATCAAGAACGTGCGCGGCGTGGGCTACAAGCTGGCCAGGCCCGCTTGAGGACGATCCGGCAGCAGCTGCTGCTGTGGCTGCTGGGCGGCATGCTGGCCTGCACGCTGGTGGCGGGGCTCGCCATGTACCTGAAGGTGAGCGAGGAAGTGAGCGAGCTGTTCGACTACCAGCTGAGCGAGATCGCCGCCTCGCTGCCGACGCACATCACGGCGGCGCAGCGCGAGCCCGGCGAGCACGATCCGGAGCAGGATGTGGTGGTCCAGGTCTGGCAGCGCGAAGGCGCGCCCGTCTACGCCTCGCATCCCGCGGACGCGCTGCCGCGCCAACCCGAGGAGGGATTCCACACGATTCGAAGGGGCACGACACTGTGGCGCGTGTTCGGCCAGACGCGGCGCGGGCAGTACGTCCAGGTCGCGCAGGAGCTGAGCGCGCGCGACGAGCTGGTGTTCGGAGTCGCGGCGCGCTCGCTGCTGCCGTTTCTCGCGCTCATCCCCCTGCTCGCGATCCTGATCGGCGTCGTGGTCGGCAAGAGCCTCGCGCCGCTGCAGCGTGTCGCGCGCGCGGTCGAGCAGCGCTCGGCCGCCGCGCTGCAGCCGCTTTCGACCGAGGGCATCCCGCCCGAAATTCTGCCCATGCTGCAGGCGCTCAACGACCTGCTGGGCCGGCTGGAGCACTCGCTCGAGGCGCAGCGCGCCTTCGTCGCCGACGCGGCGCACGAGCTGCGCAGCCCGCTCGCGGCGCTCAAGCTGCAGCTGCAGCTCGCCGAGCGCGCCGGGCCCGGGCCCGCCCAGGCGACCGCCTTCGCGCGGCTGCACGAGCGCCTCGACCGCGCCGCGCACCTGGTGGAGCAGCTGCTCGCGCTCGCGCGCCAGGAACCGGCGCTCGAGCAGCGGGCGCTGGAGCAGGTCGACCTGGCGCAGCTTGCGCGCGACGTGGTAGCCGAGAACGATGCGCTGGCCGAGACCCGCGGCATTGATCTCGGCGTGGAGGTCGAGGCGGCCGCGAGCGTGCGCGGCGAGCGCGACGGCCTGCGCGTGATGCTCGGCAACCTGGTCGCCAACGCCCTGCGCTATACGCCGCGCGGCGGCAAGGTGGACGTGAGCGTCGGCACCGAAGCGGGCTGCCCGGTGCTGGGCGTGACCGATAGCGGCCCGGGCATCCCCGCCGCGGAGCGCGAGCGGGTGTTCGATCGTTTCCACCGCGGCGAGGACGCCGCCGCGCCCGGCACCGGCCTCGGCCTGGCGATCGTCAAGCGCGTCGCCGAGCGCCACGGCGCGACCGTGCGCCTGGCCGACGGCCCCGGGCTACGTGGCCTCGACGTGCGCGTGACGTTTCGGCCATGAAGCAATTGACCGCTGCGCTGGGACTGATGTGCGCCGCGCTCGCGCACGCCGCCGGCGGGCCGCTCGGCATCGATCACCGCATCGG
>DAHVFK010000486.1 GCA_027317055.1 Betaproteobacteria bacterium
CGGGCGGACCGAAGGCCAGCAGGTTGTGTCCTTGCGCGAGCCAGCCGTCGGCCTCGGCCAGCGCCATGACGTGCGCCTTGGAGACCGTGGATACCGCCGAGAAGTCAAACTGCTCCAAGCCCTTGCCCGGGGGCAGTTGACTGTCCGCCCGAGCGCGCGCCAGTCGCCGGGTCTCGCGCTCGGCCATCTCGTGGCCAAGCAGCACGCCCAGGAAACGCTCAGCCGGCCAGCCCTCGCGGTTCGATTGTTCGGCCAGATCGGCCCACAGCCGCTTGATGGTGGGCAACCGAAGCTCGGTGAGCATGAGCGGCACGCGTGCCGCCTCGGCCGTGTTGACGACGGTGGTGCTCATGCCAGCTCCAGCAGTTCGTCGTACACCGCCGCCGCCGGCAGCACGACCTGTACGCTTGGCATCTGAGTCGGTCGCGGCGCGAAGCGCTCGCGCAGCGCCTCGATGTCGGGAATCTCGTCGCGCTCGTGCAGATCCGCCAGTACGGCGGCCAGCTCGGCGACGACGTTGGCCCGATCGGCCAGATCGAGCAGCTCGAGCATCAGCCGGCAAGCCGCGCGCTCCTCGAGCCGCTCGTGCATGCGCTGCCAGGCCTGGGCGTATTCGCTGCGTGGGAACATCGCCTCGCGCAGCACCCAGCGGGCAAAGGCGCCTGGCTTTCGCTTGAGCGAGGGCAGCATGTGGCGCCAGTCGATGCGCTTGGGGTGCCGGTTGCCGGTGCTGCCGTAGAGCCGTTCGCACTCGAAGACCTTCACCCCGCCCAGCCACGCCTCCAGGTGCGCGCTGTAGAGCCGCACCTTGAGCCGGTGGCCCGCCAGACGCGAGGGCACGCTGTAGAGCGCGCTCTTGGCGCTGAACACGCCGAACTTGCTGACCCGCGCGTCGATCTCCTCGAAGTCGACCGTGCGTCGGGCCGGCAGCGGCTTGAGCCGGGCACGCTCGACTTCCCAGGCGCGGGCGCAGCGCGCGTTGAGCCGGCGCACGGTCTCGGCCAGGAACTGCTCGTAGGAGGGCAGGTCGGCAAACTCGCGGCTGCCGCGCAACAGCAGCGTCTGTTCCAGCGTGCGCTTGAGGCTCCCCTGGCGCGACTCGATCGCACCGTTCTCGTGGCTCTCGCCCGGGTTGTTGCGGCTCGCACGCATGGCGTAGTGCTTGCACAGCTCCTGGTAGCGCCGCGTCAGCTCCTCCTGCTCGGCCAGGTTGTTGAACGCCGCCGACAGGCTGTCAGTGCGATGCTCCTCGGGCACGCCCCCTGCCATCCACAGCGCCTCCTGCAGCCCCGAGGTGAGCGCTTGGAAGCTCTCCCCGCCCTGCACCACGCGCGCGTGTCGCCAGCCGCTGTGGGCGAAGCTAAACTGGTACAAGCGGTGCGGGAACGCCAACCCGGCGACGCACACGCCCAGCTCGTCGGCTACGGTGAAGTCCGACAGCGCGAGGCGTCCCGGCGGGTGTTCCTGGGCGAAGAAGAGCTCGCGCTCCTTGCCGTGCTGCGCACGCCAGGCGCGCAGGCGCCGCTGCAGCGTGCGCAGCACCGACTCGCCGAAACGCCCCGGGTGACGACGTTGCAGCTCTTCCAGCACCGTCACGGCCATGAGCGCGGGCGCCCCCTCCAGCAGCGGCACGACCTCGCCGTCCCACACCTCGGCGAGCGGGTCGAGGCGCGTACGCCAGCCTCGAGGCTCTCGTTGCGAGGGCAGCACCACGCGCCGCTCGATGCGACGAGCACTGCTCACGCTCATTCCGGTCTTGGCCGCGGCGGCCTCCTGGGAGAGCTCGCCGCGTAGTTCCTTGTACTTGATCATTTGTAGGTCCGTTATGCGATTGCCGGGCACCGTGGCTGCCTCCCTTCCAGAGGCGGACCACTTTAGAACCCGACCGCAAACGCACCCCCGGCGGCGTGCGTCAACACGCCGGTCAAGATAATTGTCGCCCGCCAGTTGGCCCTAAAGCTGCACTGCTTGTGGCTAACATTTGATGTAACTGTAGGGAGCGCGCCGAACTGATGCCCACATAAGTCCCGCACGCTTGAATCCCCCAGCCTTCCTTTTCGCATAAGTTCGACTAAAGCATTCTTCGGTGCCGTGATGAGACTTACTCCAAGTGCTTGAACGCGGGCCGAAGCCTGAGAGTCTTTGTGCGCACGTAGCTCCGCAGATTTGCGGCCTCGTCATGCTGCAGCGAGGGAAGTCGAGCCAGGTCTTCCCACGTAATCCTGCGAAACCTGACGCGAGATCGGGTAGACAGATGGCGCTGCATCCGTTCTTTGACGTCGGTCTCTGCTTCCGCGCGGACGAGGTTGACCACGAAAGCCTCCTCGCCGCCTGTAGCCATATAGTTCGCGAACGCGACGTTTCGGCAGAGTTGCTCCAACACCTCGTCTGGTCGCATGCCGCCGATCGCCTTCCGATCGAACGGACCGCCCTCGCTGGTGGACGAGCAGTATCGTTCCACGAACTTGGCGACCGTGATGTCGCGCTTGTGCTCGAGCGTGCCGTTAGGTGAACCGAACTTCGCCTCTATCAGCACGAGCGCCTGGCCTGCAACCCTAATCGCAATGTCCGGTTCAGTTGGGATCCGCGAGCCGGCTTCACGGAACTCTGCACGAGCGTCGCTCAGTCGCCCCCAAGTTCCGGGCCGGAAATCGGGCCAGACCTCCATTCCCCAAAAGAAAAGCTGAGGCTCTGCCCGAGCGCGGCAGCCTGTGAACGCCTCGAAGGCATCGCGCAGTCCGTCAAGATGAGCGAGCCCGATGATTACGTTCCAGCTCAACGCATCCTCGCTGCCCTCGTTCTCTAGCCGCCAGGACTCGACCTTGTGCCG
>DAHVFK010000487.1 GCA_027317055.1 Betaproteobacteria bacterium
TCGAGAAGTTCAGCAGCGCCGGCACCGCAACGCCGTGCACGTCGTCGCCGAACAGGATCGAGCGCAGCTCCTCGAACACCAGGATCAGGCCGTAGGTGAGCAGCACCTGGTACAGGTGGTCGCGCCGGTAGAGGTGCCGGATCAGCAGCCATTCGAGCGCGACGCCGAGCAGCACCGCGAGCGCGATGCCGGCCGGCAGCGCGAGCCAGAAGTTGCCGATCAGTCCCGTGAGCGAGAACGCGAGATAGGCCCCGATCATGTAGAAGCTGCCGTGGGCGAGGTTGATCACGCCCATGATGCCGAAGATCAGCGTCAGGCCGCTCGCGATCAGGAACAGCAGCAGCCCGTACTGCACGCCGTTCAGCAGCTGGATCAGGAAGGTCGGGAAATCCATTTCAGCCAATAAAAAGCCGGCAGGAGCGCTGCCGGCTTTTCCCTGCGCAATGGCCCGGCAGGCCGGGCGCGTCAGGCCATCTTACATCCGGTCGCCGGATCGGCGAGCGCCTTGTGCGCCACGCCCTCGACCTTGTTCTCCATGCCCACCACCTTGCGCAGGTAGATGTCCTGGATCGGATTGTGCGCCTTGGACAGGGTGAACTTGCCGCGCGGGCTGTCGATCTCGGCGCTTTCCATCGCGCCGATCATCTTCTTCTGCGCCTTGACGTCGCCGTTCGCGGCCTCGAGGCCGATGCGCAGCAGCTGCGCCGCGTCGTAGCCCTGCACCGCGTAGACGTCCGCCTCGCGCCCCGCGGCCTTGGCGTACATCTCGCGAAACGCCAGGTTCTTGGGCAGGATCAGGCTGTCGCCGTAGTGCAGCGTCGTCTCCAGGCCCTGCGCCGCGTCGCCCTGCGCCTTGAGCGTGCCGTCGGTGAGGAAGCCCGAGCCGAACAGCGGCACGCTGTTGCGCAGGCCCGCCGCGGCATAGTCCTTGACGAACTTCACCGCGCCGCCGCCGGCGAAGAACACGAACACCGCGTCCGGCTTGATCGAGGCGATCTCGGTCAGCAGCGACTGGAACTCGACCTTCGGAAACGGCACCCACAGGTCCTTGACGATGCTGCCGCCGTGCGCCTTGAAGTTCTCCACGAAGCCGCCGATCGCCTCCTCGCCCGCGGCGTACTTCCAGGTCAGCGTGACCGCCTTCTTCATCCCGCGTTCGGCCAGCACCTTGCCCATCGGGTACGACGGCTGCCAGTTCGAGAACGAGGTGCGGAACACGTTCGGCGCGCACAGCGCGCCGGTGACCACGCCCGCGCCGGCGTTGGGGTCGATCGTCAGCGTGCCCGATTCGCGCGTCACGCGCACCATCGCGACCGCGACGCCCGAGTGCACCGGGCCGACGATCACGTCAACCTTCTCCAGGTTCACCAGCCGGTTGGTGTTGTCGGTCGCCTTGGCCGGATTGGCTTCGCTGTCGACCTGCACGTACTCGATCGCGCGCCCGGCGAGCCTGCCGCCGTGCTCGTCCACGTGCAGCTTGAACGCATCGGTGATCGCCTTGCCAAGCTGGGCGTAGGTCCCGGTGTAGGGCAGCAGGAAGCCGACCTTCACCTTCGACGGCTGCGCCAGAATGGTCGGCGCGTGCAGGGCGCTTGCCGCGAGCGTAGCCGCGCCGGCCGCGGTCTTGAGAAATCTGCGGCGCGATTGCGCCGACGTCGGTTTGCCGTTGGTCATTTCCACCCTCCTCGGATGAGCAAGCGCCGGTTAGTGTAGCGGAGATTCAGCAACGCGCCAGCTTTCTGCAATATGATGCAGATCAAGCTTTCCGCGCCGCGGCGACCCGCGCCATGAACTCGGGCGCCATCTCGGCCAGCCGCGCGTCGGTCATGCGGCCGCTTCGCATCATGTAGTCGTAGGCAAGCTCGAGCGGCGCGAGGCTCAACTTCGAGGGGAAGTCCTCGTACCAGTAGGAGCTCAGGCTCGCCGCGTGCAGCAGCTTCTCGGCCACCGGGCGGCGCGCGCGCTCGAAGGTCGCGAGCGCGGCCGGCACGTCCTCGCCCGCCTCGGCCAAGGCGCGCTCGAGCGCGAGCGCGTCCTCGAAGGCGAGCCGCGTTCCCGAGCCGATCGAGAAGTGCACCGTGTGCAGCGCATCGCCGATCAGCACCGCGTCACCCGCGCGCCAGCCGCGGCAGGCGAGCAGCGGGAACTGGCGCCAGACCGACTTGTTCGACTGCAGCGGATGCCCGCCGAGGTCGGCGGCGAACACGCGCTCGCAGTAGGCGCGCGACTCGGCGTCGGACATGCGCTCGAAGCCCGCGCGGCGCCAGGTGCCCGCGTCGCACTCGACGATGAAGGTGCTCATGTCGGGCGCGTAGCGGTAGTGGTGCGCGACGAACGAACCGTCGGCGTTCTCGCGGAAGGTCAGCGTCAGGCAATCGAAGCGCTGCGCGGTGCCGTACCAGGCGAACTTGTTGGTCAGCCAGCGCACGTGCGGCGCGAACTGGCGCTCGCGCGCGCGCCGCACGGTCGATTTGACGCCGTCCGCGCCGACCAGCAGGTCGGCGCCCGCGAATGCGTCGAGCGAATCGGCCACGCGCCCGTACGAGATGCCGACGCCGGCCGCGCGGCACTGCGCCTGCAGGAAGCGGTTGAGCGCCAGGCGCGAGATGGCCGAGAAGCCGTTGCCGTCGATGTCGATCCGCTGATCGCGGTGCACGATGCGCTGCATCGGCCAGCGCTCCATGCGCGCGCCGAGCTCGCGCTGCAGATCGGGCGCGTCGCGCTCGAGGAACGCGAGCGCGCCGTGCGAGAACACCACGCCGAAGCCGAAGGTGGCCTCGGGCGGGTTCTGCTCAACGACTTCGAC
>DAHVFK010000488.1 GCA_027317055.1 Betaproteobacteria bacterium
GTGCTGGTGAACACGCAGGGCGATTACATCATCGACCATACGCCGGTGGTCTTCTCCGGCGTGGAGCAGTTCGCCGACGCGCTGCGGCACGCCGGCGCGACGCTCAAGGACCCCGTGGTCGTGATCAGCGCCGACGCCAAGGCGACCCACCAGTCGGTGATCCGCGTCATGGAGGCGGCGCGCGTCGCCGGCCTGACGCAGATCACCTTTACCACCCAGAGCGGCCCGGGCGGGTAACCGCGCCGGCGCGCAGACCCTGCTGAGCCGGCACTGGACCCACCGCGGCGCGCTGGCGTGGCTGCTGTGGCCGGTCAGCCTGGTATTCCGCGGCGCGGTGTTCGTGCGCCGCCTGCTCTACTGGCTGCGGATACTCAAAAGCCACCGCGCGGGCGTGCCCGTAATCGTGGTGGGCAACCTGATCGTGGGCGGCAGCGGCAAGACGCCGCTGGTGCTGTGGCTGGTCGAGTTCCTCAAGGATCACGGCTGGACGCCCGGCATCGTGACACGCGGCTACGGCGCGCGCCTGGAGGCGCCGCGCGAAGCGACCATCGCCAGCGAGCCCGGCGAGGTCGGCGACGAGCCGATCGTGCTCGCCCGGCGCAGCGGCTGCACGGTGTGGGTCGGCCGCGATCGGGTGCGCGTGTGCGAGGCCTTGCGCCACCAGCACCCGGACGTCGATATCATCGTGCTCGACGACGGCCTGCAGCATTATCGCCTCGCGCGCGAGCTCGAGATCTGCGTGGTGGACGGGCGCGGCTTCGGCAACGGCTTTGTGCTCCCTGCCGGTCCGCTGCGCGAGCCGCGCACGCGCCTGCGCTCGGTCGACGCCGTCGTGGCGCACGGCACCGACGCCGTGCGCGGCTACGCGATGCGCCTCGAAGGCAAGCTGCTGAACTGCCTCGCCGACGCGCGCGAGCGCCGGCCGGCGGCGAGCTTCGCCGGGCAGCGAGTGCACGCGGTGGCCGGCATCGGCGACCCGAACCGCTTCTTCCGGCACCTGATGCACCTCGGCCTGAAGGTGGTGCCGCACCCGTTCCCGGACCACCATCCTTTCCGCGCCGAAGATCTCGAGTTCGGCGATGCGCTGCCGATCGTGATGACCGAGAAGGACGCGGTAAAATGCAGGCGCTTCGCGAAACCGCAGCACTGGGTATTTCCGGTGAACGCGGTTCTCGATCCCGCTTTCGGACACTGGCTGCTGGAGAGAATTGGTGAGCACCGCCGTTGATCCACGACTGCTCGAAATCCTCGTATGCCCGCTGTGCAAGGGCGCGCTGGTCTATCGCAAGGAAGCAGGCGAGCTGATCTGCAAGGCCGACCGGCTCGCCTACCCGATCAAGGACGGCATTCCGGTGATGCTCGAGGACGACGCGCGCAAGCTCGACCCGGCCGAAGAAGTCGCCGGCTGACGCGCCGCCGGGCCGCGCCATGGCAGGCTTTTGCGTCATCATCCCTGCGCGCTACGCCTCGACGCGCTTTGCCGGCAAGGCGCTGGCCGACCTGGGCGGCAAGCCCATGGTGGTGCGCGTATGCGAGCGCGCGCAGGCGAGCGGCGCCGAGCGTGTGTGCGTCGCCACCGACGACGATCGCATCGCGCAGGCGGTTCGCGCGCAGGGCTTCGAGGCCCGCATGACGCGCGCGGACCACCCCTCCGGAACCGACCGCATCGCCGAGGCGGCGCTGGCGATGGAATTGACCGACCACACGCTGGTGGTCAACGTGCAGGGCGACGAGCCGCTGATCGCGCCGGTGCTGATCGGCGAGGTCGCGGCGGCGCTCGGGCGCGACCCCGAAGCGAGCGTATCGACCGCCTGCCATCCGATCCACGATGCGGCGTCGGCCTTCAACCCGAACGTGGTCAAGGTCGTGCTCGACGCGCAGGGGCGCGCGCTGTACTTCAGCCGCGCGCCGATCCCGTATGCGCGCGATGCCTACGCCGCGGGCGGGCGCGAGCCGCCCGCGGGGCTGCCGTGCTATCGCCACCTGGGCATCTACGGCTACCGCGTCGGCTTTCTGAGGCGCTACGCGGGCCTCGCGCCGTCGCCGCTCGAGCAGTTCGAGTCGCTCGAGCAGCTGCGCGTGCTGTGGCATGGCTATCGCATCGCGGTGACGGTCTCGGGCCACGATGTTCCGCCGGGCGTCGACACGCCGCAGGACCTCGAAACGGTGCGCGCGCTGTTTGACCGGATTGGCGATTCCGGCTAAGGTCAGCGGCGTTTCCGGCGCCAGTCAAAGGCGCTTTCGCGCCGCGCTTAAAGTCTCACACCGCCACGGAATTTCAGACATGCGCTTGATCCTGCTGGGGCCGCCGGGCGCAGGCAAGGGAACGCAGGCCGGCTACATCATGGCGCGCTACGGCATTCCGCAGGTCTCGACCGGCGACATGCTGCGCGCGGCGGCCAATGCCGGCACCGCGCTGGGTCTCGAGGCAAAGACGCTGATGGACGGCGGGCAGCTGGTGCCGGACAGGATCGTGATCGATCTGGTCAAGGAGCGGCTGAGACAGCCGGACTGCGCCAAGGGCTACCTGTTCGACGGCTTTCCGCGCACCATCGCGCAAGCCGAGGCAATGAAGCGGGCCGGCGTGCCGATCGATTGCGTGCTCGAGATCGACGTTCCCGACGAGGAAATTATCGTGCGCATGAGCGGGCGCCGCGTGCACCCGGGGTCCGGGCGCACCTACCACGTCAAGTTCAACCCGCCGAAAGCCGAGGGCAAGGACGACGTCACCGGCGAGCCGCTGATCCTGCGTGACGATGACAAGGTCGAGACGGTCAGGAAGCGGCTCGAGGTGTACAAGG
>DAHVFK010000489.1 GCA_027317055.1 Betaproteobacteria bacterium
TGGCTGGCGGAGGTCATGCTGCAGCAGACCCAGGTCGAAACGGTGATCCCGTACTACGGGCGCTTTCTCGAGCGGTTCCCCGACGTGCGCGCGCTCGCCGCCGCGACGGAGGAGGACGTGCTGCGGCTGTGGAGCGGGTTGGGCTACTACGCGCGCGCGCGCAACCTGCATCGCGCGGCGCAGATCGTGGCCGCGGAGCTGGGCGGGCGCTTCCCCGACACTGCCGAGGACCTGATCGGGCTCCCCGGGCTCGGACGCTCGAGTGCCGCGGCGATCGCCGCGTTCGCGTTCCGACGGCGCGAGGCGATCCTGGACGGCAACGTGAAGCGTGTGTTCGCGCGCTGCTTCGGCATCGAAGGCTACACGGGCGCACGCGCGGTTGAGGAGCGCCTGTGGCGAATCGCCGTGCGCGAGCTGCCGCAACGCGAGATCGCGCGCTACACGCAGGCCCTGATGGATCTCGGCGCGACGGTGTGCGTGCGCGGCACGCCGCGCTGCGACGCCTGCCCGCTCGCGCCGCGCTGCGTCGCGCGGCGCGAGCGCCGCACCGCGCAGCTGCCCGCGCCGCGCCCGCGCAAGCCCTACCCCGAGCGGGTCGTCAACTGGCTGGTACTGATGCACGCAGGCAGAGTGCTGCTCGAGCGGCGTCCGGCGCCCGGCCTCTGGGGCGGGCTTTGGGCGCTGCCGGAGAGCGAGCCGCGCGGGTTCGCCGCGTTCTGCCGGCGCGAGTTCGGCTGCGAGGCGCGGCCCGCACGCAGGCTCGATCCGCTCGAGCACCAGTTCACGCACTTTCGGCTGCGCGCGACCCCGGTCGTGATCACGCTGCGCGCGGCGCCTGCCGCCGCGGCCGAGATGCCGGGACGAGTCTGGCTCGACCTCGCCGACGCGCCCGGCGCGGCCGTGCCAGCGCCGGTGAAGCGGCTGCTGGTGCGGCTTGCCGCAACCCACAGCTAGGCGCGCGTCGCGAGGCCCTGCTGGACAAGGTACTTGTACAGGATCTCGAGCCGCTCCCGGGCGTCCGTGAGCTCCATCAGCTTTTGCTTTGCGGCCAGCGGCACCGGCAGGATCTCCGCCAGGCGCGAGCCGACCCACGAGCTCGAATCGAAGCGGAACGGCGCCTCGATCTGCCGCGCGCCGTGCTCCTCTATCACCAGGCGCAGTAGCCGCGCGCAGGCGAGGAACTCGTCCGGCAGCGCGCAGTCGTCGTCCGCCGGCAGCGGCTCGATTTCGGCGTGCGTCAGCCCGCTCGCGAGGACTTCGCGGCGCAGGATGCGATATCGCTCCTCGCCGCGCGCGACGATGTGCAGCACGCCGAGCTGCTGCATGTCCCAGTGCGCGATGCGCGCCAGGCAGCCGATCTGCTCCGGCATCGCCGCGGGACCGACTTCGACACCGTTGCGGATCAGGTACACGCCGAACGGCTGGTCGTCGCGCAGACAGTCCTTCGCCATCTGCATGTAGCGCTGCTCGAACACGCGCAGCGGCAACAGGCCGCCCGGAAACAGAACCGCCTGCAGCGGGAAGAGGGCGATTTCTCGCCGGCCGGCTGCGCTCAGGGCAGGCCCTCCGGATCGGTGCGCGCCAGGCTGCGATGCCGCACCAGCACGTGCCAGTCGCTGCGGAACGCCGCCGCAAGGCGTTCGACCAGGTAGACCGATCTGTGCCGTCCGCCGGTACAACCGATCGCCACGGTGACGTAGTTGCGCTGTTCGCGCTCGATCTCGGGCAGCCAGCGGCCGAGGAAGTCCCGCACGTCCACAATCAGGCGTTGCACCGTTTCCTGGCCACCGAGGTAGCTCGCCACCGCGGCATCGCGCCCGGTCAGCGGCCGCAGTGTGGCGTCGTAGTGGGGGTTTGGCAGCATGCGCGCGTCGATCACCCAGTCGGCATCGAGCGGGATGCCGTCGCGGAACGCGAACGACTCGAACAGCAGCGTGAGCGATCCTCCGCCGAGGCCGACCAGCTCCTTGATCCAGCTCTGCAGCGCGCGCGGCAGCAGCTCGCCGGTGTCGATGCGGTGGCCGAGCTCGGCTACGCCCGAGAGCAGTGCCCGTTCGCGCTCGATCGCCTCGGCGAGCGCGAGGCCTGCCACCGTAAGCGGGTGCCGGCGGCGGGTTTCGGAGAACCGGCGCAGCAGCGTCTGCGTACTCGCCTCGAGAAAAAGCACGCGGCAGTCGATGCCGCTCGCTTTGAGGCGAGACACGTTCTCGGGCAGCGCGGGAAGCGCCGCGCTGCGCGCATCGACGCTTACCGCGACGCGCTCATGACCGGCCTCTTGCAGGAAGTCGGCCACCTGCACCAGCAGCGTCGCGGGAAGATTGTCGACGCAGTAGTAGCCCCCGTCCTCGAGCACGTTCAGCGCGATGCTCTTGCCCGAGCCCGAGAGTCCGCTGACCAGGATGAGCTGCATGGCGGGTCGGACGGCGCTCAGGTTCCGCGCTCGATTTCCCTTTTCTGGCGCACCATGAACTGCGTCATCGAGTCGATGCCCCTGAGTTGCAGGATGTAGTTGCGTACGGCGGCCTCCAGCAGCACGGCCAGGTTGCGGCCCGCGGCCACGGGGATCACCACTTTGCGGACCGTGACGCCGAGGATCTCTTCCGACAGCTCGGCCAGCGGCAGGCGCTCCGAGGCTTCGCGCTGGCCCTGGGCGGGCTTTTCGAGGTGTGCGATCAGCTTCAGCTTCATCTTCGGGCGCACCGCGGTTTCGCCGAAGATCGTTCGCACGTCGAGCAGCCCCAGGCCGCGCACCTCGAGGAAATCGCGCAGCAGCGGCGGGCAGCGT
>DAHVFK010000048.1 GCA_027317055.1 Betaproteobacteria bacterium
GGCCAGTACGACAAGCTGGCCGAGCTGCAATACGGCAAACTGCCGCAGCTCGAGGCACAGCAGAAGAAGGCGGAAAAGGGCGAACAGGGCGCGAAGACACGGCTCGTGCGCACCCACGTCGGCGCGGAGGAGATCGCCGAGGTGGTCTCGCGCGCCACCGGCATCCCGGTGTCGAAGATGATGCAGGGCGAGCGCGACAAGCTGCTCAAGATGGAAGACAAGCTGCACGAGCGCGTGGTCGGGCAGGACGAGGCGGTACGGCTGGTGTCGGACGCGATCCGCCGCTCGCGCTCGGGACTGTCCGATCCGAACCGGCCCTACGGGTCATTTCTCTTCCTCGGTCCGACGGGGGTCGGCAAGACGGAGCTGTGCAAGGCGCTCGCCGCGTTCCTGTTCGACTCGGAGGAGCACCTGATCCGCGTCGACATGTCCGAGTACATGGAGAAGCACTCGGTCGCGCGCCTGATCGGCGCTCCGCCGGGCTACGTCGGCTACGAGGAGGGCGGAGCCCTTACCGAGGCGGTTCGCAGGAAGCCCTACGCGGTGATCCTGTTCGACGAGATCGAGAAGGCGCATCCCGACGTGTTCAACGTCCTGCTGCAGGTGCTCGACGACGGGCGCCTGACCGACGGCCAGGGCCGCACGGTCGACTTCAAGAACACCGTGATCGTGATGACCTCGAACCTCGGCTCGCACATGATTCAGCAGATGGCCGACAGCGACTACGGGGTGGTGAAGCTCGCGGTGATGGGCGAGGTGAAGTCGCACTTCCGGCCCGAGTTCATCAACCGCATCGACGAGGTGGTGGTGTTCCACGGCCTGGCCGAAGCGCAGATCGGCGCGATCGCCCGCATTCAGCTCGGCGTGCTCAGGCAGCGCCTGGCGAAGATGGACTACGGCCTCGAGGTGTCCGAGGCGGCGATCGCCGAGCTGGCCAAGATCGGCTTCGACCCGGTATACGGCGCGCGGCCGCTCAAGCGCGCGATCCAGTCGGAGATCGAGAACCCGCTCGCGCGCTCGATCCTGCAGGGCGGCTTCGCGCCCAAGGACACGATCCTGGTCGACTGCCGCGGTGGCAAGATGACTTTCGACAAGGCGCAGTCCAAGGCCGCGGCCTGACACCGCAGCGCCGCGCGGATGCGGTGCGAGCGCTGCCGCAGCTCCTGCCACAGGCTGCCGGTGTCCGCGCGGAACACGGTTTCGACGTCCGCGTCCAGCACCGACCAGAGTCCCTGGTCGATTTCGTGCCGCAGCTCCCCGGCCCGCCAGCCGACGAAGCCGACGTAGTAGCGCGCCTCGTTCGGCGTCGTCTCGATGATGTGGTCGATGGTGGCGGCACGGTAGGCCAGATAGAGATTCTCCAGCAGTGGCAGCGAGCCGCCGCCCGGGCTCTCCGCGCTGTGCACCAGCGCCACCAGCGCGTCGCGCGAGTACGGACCGCCGTAGAACACCGGATCGCGCACTCTCTTCGAGGGCTCGTGCTCGGGGAACAGGCTGCGCAGGGAACGCCGCGTCGGGCGGTTCAGGATCACGCCTATATGCCCGCCGTTCGGCGCCCGGGTCGCGATCACCACCGCTTGCCGGTAGTCGATGTCGCGCAGGCGGGGCTCGGCGACCAGAAACACCGCGTCACCCGACTGGGCTTGTGCCGACCAGTAAGGCGCGGCAAGTTTGACCGCAGCGGAGGCGCGGGGCGCGCTCGCCTTGAGCAGCAGTTCCTGCCACAGGCCCCCGGTGTCCTTCCTGAACAGCAGGTCTTCTTCCGCGGGCAGCACGTACCAGCCGTCCCCTTCGAGCTCGGCCTCGAGCTGGCCCGGCGCCCAGCCGGAGAAGCCGGCGTAGAGGCGATAGCGCCCGTGCTTGCTCTCGAGCAGCATCTTGATATTGTCCGGGTGCATCGAAAGGTAGACGTCTTTGAGCACGTGGAAGGCGGGCGCGGGCGGCGAGTGCTCCGCGTGGAACAGGGCGACGATCACCTGTCGCAGCACCGGCCCGCCGTAGTACACCGGATCGCGGTAGTTGTCGCTCGGCAGCTCGGGCGGCAGCACTTCGCTTGCCGCCATTGGCACGGGACGGTTGAGGATCACGCCGATGGTTTCGGCATCGGGCGCCCGCGTGACCAGCACCACGGTGTGGCTGAAGTTCGCGTCGATGATGGTCGGCTTGGCGACCAGCAGCACACCGTTGGCCGGCTGCGCCGCGGCGGACGGCGCAGAGGCAAGCAGCGCGAGGGTGACGGCGAGGGCGGGGGCGTGCGCGCGCACGGCTCAGCTGAAGGCCTGAATTCCGGTTTGCGCGCGGCCGAGGATCAGGGCGTGGATGTCGTGCGTGCCCTCGTAGGTGTTGACCACCTCGAGGTTGACCAGGTGGCGCGCGACGCCGAACTCGTCCGAGATGCCGTTGCCGCCCATCATGTCGCGCGCCATGCGTGCGATGTCGAGCGCCTTGCCGCAGGAGTTGCGCTTGAGGATCGAGGTGATCTCGGGCGAGGCGGTGCCGTCGTCCTTCATGCGGCCGAGCCGCAGGCAGCCCTGCAGCCCGAGCGTGATCTCGGTCTGCATGTCGGCAAGCTTCTTCTGGATCAGCTGGTTGGCCGCGAGCGGGCGGCCGAACTGCTTGCGGTCGAGAACGTACTGCCGCGCGCGATGCCAGCAGTCCTCGGCCGCGCCGAGCGCACCCCAGGCGATGCCGTAGCGCGCCGAGTTGAGGCAGGTGAACGGGCCCTTCAGGCCGCGCACCTCGGGCAAGGCGTCCTCCTCGGGGCAGAACACGCCATCCATCACGATTTCGCCCGTGATCGAGGCGCGCAGACCCACCTTGCCGTGAATCGCCGGCGCCGAGAGACCCTTGGAATTCTTCTCCAGGATAAAGCCCCTGATCGCGCCTTCATCGTCCTTGGCCCAGACCACGAACACGTCCGCGATGGGCGAGTTCGAGATCCACATCTTGGAGCCGCTCAGGCTGTAGCCGCCCTTCACCTTCTTGGCGCGGGTGGCCATCGAGCCGGGGTCGGAGCCGTGGTTCGGCTCGGTCAGGCCGAAGCAGCCGATCCATTCGCCGCTCGCGAGCCGCGGCAGATATTTCTGCTTCTGCGCCTCGGTGCCGAATTCGTTGATCGGCACCATCACGAGCGAACTCTGCACGCTCATCATCGAGCGGTAGCCCGAGTCGACGCGCTCGACTTCGCGCGCGATCAGGCCGTAGCAGACGTAGCTCAGCTCGGGGCCGCCGTACCGCGCCGCGATGGTCGGGCCGAGCAGGCCGACCTCGCCCATCTCGCGAAAGATCGACGGGTCGGTTTTCTCGTGCCGGAAAGCTTCCAGCACGCGCGGGGCGAGCTTGTCCTGGCAGTAGGCGCGCGCGGCGTCGCGCACCATGCGCTCGTCCTCGGTAAGCTGCTCGTTCAGCAGCAGCGGATCATCCCAGACGAAGCTTGCCTTGGGCTTGGACTTGAGCGGGGCATTCATGACGACCTCCTGGCGCTAGTTTACGCGCTCCAGAATCACGGCGAGGCCCTGCCCGACGCCGATGCACAGCGACACCGCCGCGTGCTTCGCGCCGCTGGCCTGCATTTCGCGCGCCACCGTCAGCGCGAGACGCGCCCCCGAGCAGCCGAGCGGGTGGCCGATGGCGATCGCGCCGCCGTTCGGGTTGACGCGCGGATCCTTCGCGTCGAGACCCATCAGCTTGAGGCAGCCGAGAACCTGGCTGGCGAAGGCTTCGTTGATCTCGATGATTTCGAGCTCCTTGAGCGCGAGCCCGGCGCGCTCGAGCGCGAGCGGGATCGCGTACGCGGGACCGACGCCCATGATGCGCGGCTCGACGCCGGCCGACGCGGCCGAGACGATCTTCGCCATCGGCTTCCTGCCGTGCTTTTCGCCCCAGGCGCGGCTCGCCACCACCAGCGCCGCGGCGCCGTCGTTCACGCCCGAGGCGTTGCCCGCGGTCACCACGCCGCCTTCGAACAGCGGCTTGAGGCGCGCGAGCGATTCCATGCTCGCGTCGCGCCGCGGATGCTCGTCCACGTCGACCGTCGCGGGCGGCGCGTCTTTCTTTTTCGACGGCAGCGCGACCGGCAGGATCTCTCCCTTGTAGAAGCCCCCGGCCTCGGCCTTGGCGTACTTCTGCTGCGAGGCGAGCGCGAACGCGTCGGCCTGCTCGCGCGTGATACCGAGCTCCCTGGCGACGTTGTCGCCGGTCTGCGGCATCGAGTGGTCGCCGTACTGCTTGGCGAAGCGCGGGTTGGGGAAGCGCGAGCCGATCGTGGTGTCGTACAGCTTGACGTCGCGGCCGTAGGGCGTCTCGGACTTGGCCATGACGTAGGGCGCGCGCGTCATGCTCTCGACGCCGCCGGCGATGTACAGCTCGCCTTCGCCGCAGGTGATCGCGCGCGCGGCGTCGGTGACCGCCTGCAGGCCGCTCGCGCAGAGCCGGTTCACCGTCACTCCGGGCGTGGTCGGCGGCAGGCCGGCGAGCAGCGCGGCGAAGCGCGCCACGTTGCGGCAGTCCTCTCCCGCCTGCGTCACGCAGCCTAGCACCACGTCGGAGATCTCCTTCGGGTCGATGGCGTTGCGCGCCACGACCTCCCTGATAACTTCGCCGGCGAGGTCGTCCGGGCGCAGCGGCGCAAGCTTGCCGGCGTGGCGCCCGATCGGTGAGCGCAGCCCGTCGTAGATGTAGGCGTCTAGCATGTTCGTTACTCCGGAGTGAGGAGAGAAACGCCCAGCCTGGCGCGGCGGGTGAGCCACGGGCTGGGCCGGTAGCGAGGCTCCTTGTAAAAGTCGAGCATCGCCTCGAGGATCGCGAGGACCCGGGCCGGGCCGATGGCATCGCCCATGGCGAGCGGGCCGCGCGGATAGCCCAGGCCGAGCATCACCGCGCGATCGAGGTCCTCGGGAGAGGCGATTCTCTGCTGCACGATGTCGCAGCCGACGTTGACCACGTGCACCACCACGCGCTGGGCGACGAAGCCCGCGGAATCGCGGATCAGCGACACCGGCACGCCGTCCGCGGCAAGCAGCGTGTGCGCCGCGTCGCGCGCCGCGGGAGCGGTCACCGGGGTGGTCATCAGGGTGCGCCGCTTGGCGAATCCGAACAACGGATCGATCGCAACGGTGCGCGCGGGGTCGAGCCCGAGCTCGAGCGCGCTCGCGGTCGCATCGCACCCGAGCGGCGCGGTGAAGCACACCGAAGCGCTCGAGGGGTCGGCGGCGAACGTCGCGCCCAGCTTCAGCAGCAATTCCTTCAGCTCGGGCACGCACCATACCGGGCCCGGCGCGGCGGTTGGCACGGGTTGCTCGGGAACCTTCTCTGCCGCGCCGTCCTTGCCGTAGACGTACCAGCCGCGCCCCGACTTGCGCCCGTGCAGGCCCGCCGCGACGCGCGGCTCGTTCAGGTAGGAGGGCTTGTACTTGGGCTCCTCGTAGTACTGCTGGTACATCGAGCGCATCACCGCGTGCGTGACATCGAGTCCCACCAGGTCCATCAGGCCGAAGGGCCCGAGGCGAAAGCCCGCGGCGTCGACCATGATGCGGTCGATGGTGGCGTAATCCGCCACGCCTTCGCCGAGCACGCGCAGCGATTCGGGCACGTAAGCGCGGCCCGCATGGTTGACGATGAATCCGGGCGTGTCGTTGCAGCGCACCGGCGTGTGGCCGTAGCGCCGGGCGAGGGCGCACAGCGCCTCGCCGACCCAGGGCTCGGTGAGCACGCCGTCGACCACCTCGACGATCTTCATCACCGGCACCGGGTTAAAGAAGTGGTAGCCCGCCATGCGCCCCGGCAGCCTGCATGCCGCGGCCATCGCGGTGACCGACAGCGACGAGGTATTGGAGGCGAGGACGCAGGATTCGCCGACGATGGCCTCGAGCGCGCGCAACAGCTCCCGTTTCGGCTCGAGCTTCTCGACGATCGCCTCGATCGCCACGTGGCAGGGCGCGAACGCCGTCAGCGAATCGACGACTTCGATGCGGGCGAGCGCCGCGTCGAGCTCGAGTTGCTTCAGGCGTCCCTTCTCGACCAGCCTGGCGAGCGCCTGGCCGATCGCCGCGCGGGCCTTCGCGGCCGCGCCGGGCTGCGCATCGAAGACCAGCGTGCGCACGCCGCACTGCGCGAGCACCTGGACGATGCCGCGTCCCATGGTGCCGCTGCCGGCGACGCCGGCGACAAGATCGCTGCGGGAAACGTCTAGCATGACGGGGCCCTGTAAAACCCCGATTCTAGCGGCTGGGTACGCGGGGCCGGGCTGAGGCTATAATCGTTTCGCTAGCCCAGCCACTCGCAAGGAGCCCGCACATGAAGTATCGCAAGATCCTTCTGGCCTATAACGGGTCCCAGGACGGCAAGCGCGCGCTGGTCGAGTGCGCGGAATTGGCGAACTTCCTGGGCGCCGAAACGCATCTGCTCGCGGTCGCGAGCATGCCCCCCAGCCTGTTTCTCACCGAAGGCTTCGTGCCGGAAGAGCTGCTAGAGGAAGAAAAGAAGCGCACCCAGGCGGTTCTGGACGAGGGCATCGACTCCCTGCGGCAGAAAGGTTTTCAGGCCTCCGGCCACTTGGCAGTGGGAGAGCCGGTGGAGGAGATCTGCCGCCTGGCCAAGGAGCTCGACGTCGACCTGATCGTGATCGGCCACAACCAGAAGACCTCGTTCGCGGCGCGCTGGTGGAAGGGCTCGGTAGGCGCCTCGCTGATCGATTATGCGCCCTGCACAATCCTGATCGCGCTGTCGCACGCCTGAATGCAGAGTTTCGGCACCCAGGGCAGACTCGAAGACGAGCGCATGCTGAAAGGTCGGGGACGCTACGTCTCCGACTGGAATCTTCCGCGACAGGCTCACGCGCACTTCCTGCGTTCCGACCGGCCGCACGCAAGGATTGTGTCGATCGACACGGCGGCGGCGCTGGCGATGCCGGGCGTCATCGCGGTGCTCACCGGGAGCGACATGGCGGCGGCCGGCGCGCAGGGACTGCCGGCGGCGGCGCCGGTCAAGGGACGCGACGGATCCGAGCAACCTAAGGTGCATCACCCCGCGCTGGCGCAAGGCAAGGTGCGCCACGTCGGCGAGCCGGTGGTGCTGGTGATCGCCGAGACCCGACCGCAGGCGCAGGACGCGGCCGAGGCGGTGCTGGTCGAGTACGAGGACCTTCCCGCGGTGATCGGCGCGCAGGAGGCCCTCGCGCCGGGCGCGCCGCAGCTGCACGACAACATCAGCGGCAATCTGCTGCTCGATTTCGCCGGCGGCGACGAGGCGGCGACCAAGGCCGCGTTCGAGCGCGCGGCGCGTGTAGTGTCGCTCAGCGCCTACCACACGCGCGTGGTGAGCAATCCGATGGAGCCGCGCGCCTGTACCGGCGTCTACGACACGGCGGGCGACATGTACCAGCTCTATTCCTGCACCCAGGGCGCCTCGGCGATGCGCGGCCAGCTCGCCGCCGTGCTGGGCGTGGCGCCGGAAAAGGTGCGCGTCATCGCGGAGGAAGTCGGCGGCGGGTTCGGAGTTCGGTTCAACGCCTATCCCGAGTACTGCGCGGTGCTGATCGCGGCCAAGAAGCTGGGCCGGCCGGTGAAGTGGGTGGGCACGCGCTCCGAAGTGTTCCTGTCCGACGAGCAGGCGCGCGACGTGGTGCACCGCGGCGAGATAGCGCTCGATGAATCCGGGCGCATCCTCGGCATGCGCTTCGATTTCGTCTGCAATCTCGGCGCTTACGTGGCGTTCACCGGCACCTTCGTCAACACCGTCAACCTGGTCAACGTGGCGAGCGGGGTGTACGACGTGCAGGCGATTCACGTGCGCGCTCGTTTGGCGTTGACCAATACGGTGCCCACCGCCGCCTATCGCGGCGCCGGACGGCCGGTGAGTTCCTACGCGATTGAGCGGCTGGTCGATCAGGCGGCCTGGGAGCTCAAGCTGGACCCGGCCGAGTTCAGGCGCCGCAACCTGGTGCCGAAGAGCGCCTTTCCCTACAAGATCGCGACCGGCTTCGAATACGACTGTGGCGACTTCGAAGGCGTCCTGGCCGATGCGCTGAAGGCCGCGGACTGGAACGGGTTCGAGGCGCGCCGTGCGGCCTCGGCCAAGCGCGGCAGATTGCGCGGCCGTGGCATCGCAAACTACATCGAGGCCACGGGCTCGGGCGGCTTCGCGCCCTACGACCAGGTGCAGGTGGCGTGGGACGACGAGGCGCGCATCACCCTGCGCGCCACCTCGCACAATCACGGCCAGGGGCACGAGACGGTGTTTGCGCAGATCGTCGCCGGCGCGCTCGGCGTGCCGATGGATTCGATCCGGCTGCGCACCGCCGACCCCGACATGAACCTGACCGGCAACCCGACCGGCGGCTCGCGCTCGCTGCACGGGGTGGGGAGCGTGATGCTGCTGGCGTCGGAGGAAGTGATCAAGAAGGGCATGGCGCTCGCTGCCGACGATCTGGAGGTGGCCCAGGCCGACGTCGAGTTCGTAGACGGCCGCTACCGGGTCAAGGGCACCGACCGCGAGGTCGCGATCACTGCGCTGGCGAAAAAGCACCGCGGCGCGCTGGACGTCGACCTGAAGGACAAGAAGGTCGGCTCGACGTTTCCGAACGGCTGCCACATTGCGGAGGTCGAGATCGAGCCGGACACCGGAACGGTGGAGATCGTGTCCTACCTCGCTTGCGACGACGCCGGCAATATCATCAATGACCAGCTGGTCGAAGGCCAGATGCAGGGCGGCATCACGCAGGGTGCCGGCCACATCCTGGGCGAGCAGGCGCTCTACGACCGCGATACCGGTCAGCTGCTCAGCGGCAGCTTCATGGATTACCCCATGCCGCGCGCAATTCTGGTCGACGGTCTAAGGGTGACCCACCACCCGGTGCCGACCAAGACCAATCCGCTCGGCGCCAAGGGCGTGGGCGAGGCCGGCGTCACCGGCTCGATGCCGTGCATCATGAACGCGATCCTCGACGCGCTGCGCGGCGCAGGGGTGACGCACTTCGACATGCCGGCGAGTCCGCACCGCGTGTGGCAGGCGCTGGTCGAGGCGAAGTCCGGCAACCCGCGCGCGATGGCGGTCGAACAGCGATAAGGAGGCCCCCATGAAGGCGTCGATGAAGCCGATCCGAAACGAGTTTCCCTGGGGCACGATCGAGTGGCTGGCCAACGACGAGGTCGGCAACAGCCGGGAGCTTTCGCTCGCGCGCATGACGCTGCCGCCCGGCAAGGGCACCGACACGCATGTCCACGCCAACTGCGAGGAATCGATCTACGTGGTGCGCGGCGAGGTGGAATGCCGCATCGGCGAGGAGCGCGTGCGGATGAAGGCGGGCGGGCTGTCGGTGGTGCCGAAGGGCGCGGTGCACGGCATCCGCAACCTCGGCGAGGCACCGGCCGAGATCATCCTGTCCTACTCGTCGGCCGCGCGCGCGTTCGAGCTGGCCTGAAGCCCGATCCGGCGCAGCACCCGGACCACGGTCAGGCCCTGCACGACGATCGAGAACACCACCACTGCATAAGTCACGGTGAGGAGCGCGCCGCGCCACGGCACATCGGGCAGCGAAAGAGCCAGCGCGATCGAGATGCCCCCGCGCAGCCCGCCCCAGGTCAGTGCTGCAATGATGTTGGGAGGGAATTCGGCCCGTAACCCGGGCACCAGTGCCGGCAGCGACACCGAGACCATGCGCGCCAGCAGTACTACCGGTATCGTCAGCAAGGCGGCCCAGGCGAATGCCGACTCGAAGTGCAGCAGCAGCGCCTCGAGCCCGATCAGGACGAACAGGATGGCGTTGAGGATGCCGTCGATCAATTGCCAGAAGGTGTCGAGGTGCTCGCGTGTCTCTTTCGACATGGCGAAGCGCCTGCCGTGGTTGCCGATCAGCAGCCCGGCCACCACGGTGGCGATTGGGCCGGAAAGGTGCAGCGCCGTGGCGAGTGCGTAGCCGCCCATCACGAGCGCGAGGGTGATCAGAATCTCCACTTCGTAGTCGTCGACGCGGTACAGCATCCGGTAAGCGAGATAACCGGTCAGCAGTCCGAACAGCCCGCCGCCGATCGCTTCTTCGAGAAACAGCGTGACCGCCGAGGCCACGGTGGCGGCATGCTCCCCGGTGGCGATGTTCAGCAGCACGACGAACACCACCACGCCTACGCCGTCGTTGAACAGCGATTCGCCGGCCATCTTGTTCTCCAGCGAGCGGTCGGCGCCCATCGACTTGAGGATGCTCAGCACCGCGATCGGATCGGTGGGCGAAATCAGCGCGCCGAATACGAGGCAGTAGATGAGCGGAATTCCATGGCCGAGCAGCGCGAACAGCCAGTACGCGGCGTAGCCGATGATTGCGGTCGAGACGACGACCCCCAGGCTGGCGAGGAAGCCGACCGACCATTTTTGCTCGGCCAGATCGTTGAGGTTGATGTGCAGCGCGCCCGCGAACAGCAGAAAGCTCAGCATGCCTCGCATCAGCGTCTGGTTGAAATCGATGTTCGCCAGCGCATGGCGGGCGAGATTCTCCAGCGCGTGGCTGCCCAATTCGCCCAAGGCCACCACTGCCAGCGAGGTGACGAGAGCGCTTAGCATGAGCCCGATGCTCGACGGGAGCCGCAGGAAGCGATAGTTCACGTAGCTGAACAGCGCGGCGAGCGTGATCAGCACCGATGCAGTGCCAAGGATCGACATGTATCCGGACGATACACCCGACGGGCCGGTCGGCGTTTCATCTAAACTGTTCACCTATGCAATCGATCGAGTTGCTGCGCGACCCGACGCGCTATCCGCACCCGGTGGAGCGGGTTGAGCTGCTTGAAACTCACATTTCCTGGGTGCTGCTGGCCGGCGACTACGCCTATAAGCTGAAGAAGCCGGTCGAGCTCGGCTTTCTCGACTTCCGCAGCCCGGAGGCGCGGCGCTTCTACTGCGACGAGGAGCTGCGACTGAACCGGCGCACCGCGCCGCAGCTCTACCTGGAGGTGGTGCCGGTCACGGGCAGCGATGCGGATCCGCGCATCGACGGCGAGGGTCGGCCGATCGAGTACGCGGTCAAGATGCGCCGCTTCCCGCAGGAGGCGCTGCTCAGCCGCATGGCACAGGGCGGCACGCTTGGCGCCGAGCACATCGACGCGCTCGCGTGCGGCATAGCGGCGTTCCACTCTCGCGTCGCGTGCGTAGATGCCGCACGGCCGTTCGGTTCGGCGGCGGAAGTTCTGGTGCCCGCGCAGCAGAATTTCGATCAGATCGAGACCTTGATCGGCGCCGATGCCGACGTGCCGGAGCTCGAGCGGTTGCGCGGCTGGACGCTGCAGGAGCATGCCCGGCTGCGCGTGACCTTCGACGCGCGCAAGGCGGGCGGCTTCGTGCGCGAATGCCATGGCGACCTGCACCTGGGCAACATCGCGCTGCTCGACGGCGGGCCGACCCCGTTCGACGGGATCGAGTTCAACGAGGCGTTGCGATGGATCGACGTCATGAACGAGGTCGCGTTCCTGGTCATGGACCTGCTCGATCGGAGGCTGCCGCGTCTCGCCTGGCGCTTTCTGAACGGCTACCTGGAGGCGACCGGCGACTATGCCGGGTTGGCGTTGCTGCGCTTCTACCTCGTGTACCGCGCGCTGGTGCGCGCCAAGGTCGCGTGCATCAGAGCGCATCAGCCGGACCTCGACCGGCGGCAGAGCGGCGGCGCCGGGCGCGAATACTTGGAGTACCTGCGTCTTGCGCAGGTGCTGGCGGAGCGGCCGGCGCGCGCGCTCATCGTCATGCATGGCGTGGCAGGATCCGGCAAGACGACGGTAGCGCAAGAGCTGCTCGAAGCCTGCGGCGCAGTGCGGTTGCGGTCGGACGTGGAACGCAAACGGCTGCAGGGGCTCGAGGCGGGGGCGCGCACCGGCTCGGCGATCGGCGCCGGAATCTATGCGCCGGACCTCACGGCGCAGACCTACGCGCGCCTGGCGACGCTGGCCGGTGCGGTGCTCGAGGTGGGCTACGCCGCCATCGTGGACGCTACCTTTCTGGCACGGGCACAGCGCGACGCGTTCGCCGCCCTGGCGCGCAAGGAAGAAGTGCCGTTCGCGATTGCGGCCTGCGAGGCGCCCGACGGCGTGCTGCGCGAACGGGTCGCGACTAGGCAGCGCAAGGCAAGGGATGCTTCGGAGGCGGATCTGGGAGTGCTCGAACATCAGCTCGTATCGCTTGAGCCGCTGACGCCGGCGGAGCTGGCGAATTCCGTTCGCTTCGACGCGGGCCGCGCGCCGCCGGACGCCGTGGCGTCGCTCGCGCGGCGTCTCGGGTTGTCGCTATCCTAGCCGGTATGCGTTACATCGACGTCTTCAATGGCGACGCGGACGGCATCTGCGCATTACATCAGTTGCGCTTAGCCGAGCCGCTGGATTCCGAGCTGGTAACGGGCGTGAAGCGGGACATCGACCTGCTTCGACGCGTGCGCGCGGGCGCTGGCGACCGCGTGACGGTGCTCGACGTGTCGCTCGAGCGCAATCGGACCGCACTGATGGCGCTGCTGCAACGTGGTGTCAGGGTTCGCTACTTCGATCACCACGCCGCCGGCGAGCTTCCGTCGCACCCTGGCTTTGAGCCGCACATCGACGAGTCGGCCGGGGTCTGTACCAGCATTCTGGTCGACCGGTACCTGCAAGGGCGATTCCGCGTCTGGGCCGTGGTGGCTGCATTCGGCGACGGCATGCCGAAAGCCGCACTGCAGCTGGCGTCGAATCTGAGCCTTCAGGCCGAGCCGCTGGCGGCGCTACGCGCGCTCGGCGAGAACTTGAACTACAACGCCTACGGCGACGACGAAGCCGATCTGCTCGTGCGCCCTACGGCGCTGTACCGAAGCGTGAGCCGCTTCGAAGACCCGTTCCGACTGCTTGCGGCGGAACCCCTCCTGAAGCGGCTGGACGACGAGCGCCGGGTAGACCTGGCGCGGGCGCTGGCGCTCGCGCCGTACCGAGCCTCCGAGCATGCGGATTCGTACGTCCTGCCAAACGCGCCGTGGGCGCGGCGCGTCAGCGGCAGCTTCGCCAACCGACTGGCGGCTGCGTTACCGGCGCGGGCGCACGCCGTCGTGGTGCCGAACAGGCACGGCGGCTACACAGTCAGCGTGCGCGGACCGAGCGGCAGGGAGTTTTCTGCGGGCCGCTTCTGCCGCGCGTTCGGCGGCGGCGGGCGCCGCGAGGCAGGCGGCATCGACAATCTGCAGCCGGTGCGGCTCGATGCGTTGCTCGACGCGCTCGATGACGGCGTTGAACAAGCAAGCCATCGCGCATGAATTGATTTGGCTCAGGGTTGCCGCGGCCGCCGTCTCGCTGAACGCGGTATAGTCGGGGCCGAGGGAGAAAGATAGAGTATTTGCCAAGGACGAAGGGTGACGGAAAGTTCGTTCGACCGTGAGGCCGCAGCGGCCTACTTGACCAGCGCGCTGACGCGCGACCGTTTTCTTCTGTACTGCCAGCCGATCGTGCTGGTAAACGCGCCCCAGGCCGATCAACACTTCTTCGAGGTGCTGGTGCGATTCCGCGACGAGGAGGAGGGCTTGCTTCCGCCCGGATCGTTCATTCCGGTGCTGCGGGACGCGGGTTTGATGCCGTTGCTCGATCGGTGGGTCGTGTCAACGGTGATCAGAAAGCTGCGCGGCGCCGCGCAGCTTTCTGATC